>NZ_BBAD01000016.1 GCF_001311075.1 Secundilactobacillus similis DSM 23365 = JCM 2765 | reverse complement strand
CCCGGTAGTTTAACTTAGAGACCGCTACACGTCGCTTTATGACCGCCTCGCTCCGCACACTAGCAAAAAAGCCCCGTCACCGAGACCGGCAACAGAGCTTTTAATGTTAAAATTTCAGAATTACTTGTTCAATGGCGTCCAAGCCCACTTAGTAAATTCTTCAATATCGCGACCTTCGTCACGGGTAACCTTGAAGTGCTTAGCTAAGATGTCATCCATCTTCTTGTCAAAGGCTTCGGCAGCAGCAGCGTCGATAGCACCCTTGGCAGCCAAGGTGTTAACAGCATCCTTAGCTTGGTGGAAACGGTCTAATTCTGAGTAGACACGCATATCGTAAGCAGTGGTGATGTCACCATCTTCACGGTAACCGTGGACACGTAAGCCTAAGTGTTCGCGTTCGTAGAAGAATGATTCGATCAAGTCTTCGTAACCGTGGAAACCAAAGACAACAGGAGTCCCTGATTCGCCGAAGAATGAGCTGAATTCAGCATCAGTCAAGGCACGGTCGTCGTTCAATGGGCCGTTCTTCTTTTGAAGACGTTCCAATTCAACAACGTTGACGTAACGCATCTTAACAGTTGGGAAGGCTTCGTTAACTAAGTGTAAAGCAGCCAACGTTTCGATGGTTGGTTCAACACCAGCACTTGCAAAGACGATATCAGCGTCTTCGCCTTCAGCAACAGTAGATGCCCAGTCGATGGTCTTCAAACCAGTGTTAGCCAATTCTTCGGCTTCGTCGATTGAGAACCATTGTTGACGAGGTTGCTTAGAAGCAACGATGTGGTTAACCTTTTGACGGTCAGTGAATGCACGGTCAAAGACAGCTAATAAGGTGTTACCATCAGCTGGCAGGTATTGACGGATGAAGTCAGACTTCTTTTCTGACAAGTGAGTCAACATACCTGGATCTTGGTGGGTGTAACCGTTGTGGTCTTGTTGGAACACAGTTGAAGTCGAGATCAAGTTCAATGATGGGTAATCATTGCGCCAGTCTTCAGCAGCAGCTTGACGGATCCACTTGAAGTGTTGAGTAGTCATTGAGTCAACGACACGAAGGAATGATTCGTATGAAGCGAAGATCCCTTGACGGCCAGTTAACGTGTAACCTTCCAACCAACCTTCAGCTTGGTGTTCAGATAATTGAGCATCCAAGATACGGCCTTCTGGGGCTTCGTATTGGTCGTTTGGTTCCTTAACTTTGCTCATCCATTGACGGTTAGTAATGTTGAACATTTCCCAGAGACGGTTTGACATGGTTTCGTCAGGGCCGAAGATCCGGAATGAGTTAGGGTTCTTAGTAGCAACGCCAGCAAAGAACGTAGAAAGAACGTTCATATCCATGTTACGGTTGCCATCTGGCAATTGAGTCCCACGGTTGCTTTCGTTGATTTCGTTTGCGTAATCTTTCCAGTTAGGTAAGTCAAGCAATTCAGGTTTTTCGCCACGTGCACGACCACCGTTAGCAACTGGGTTAGCTGCCATCCGCTTGTCACCCTTAGGTGCAAAGTCAGCAACTTCAGCCTTCAATGAACCGTCAGCGTTGAACAATTCAGCTGGCTTGTATGAGTTCATCCATGCTTCGAATTCTGGTAATTCGCTCAAGTTCTTTTGGCTCAAGCCAAGTGGTACTTGGTGCGCACGGAATGAATCTTCGATTGGTTCGCCGGCTGGGTTGTGAGTAGGACCGCCCCAACCCTTTGGCAAACGAGCGATAACAACTGGCCAAGCAGCGATTTCGCCATCTTCGTAACGGCCGTTTTCACGGGCGTCCTTTTGGATTGCCTTGATGTCTTCGATAGCTTGATCAAACAACTTAGCAGCCTTTTCGTGGTAAGTCATGTAATCGTGGATATCATCGTTTTCAAGGAAACGTGGTGACCAGCCTAAACCTTCGAAGAACTTCGTGATTTGTTCATCACTCATCCGACTGAAGAGCGTTGGGTTGGAAATCTTGAAGCCGTTAACGTCAAGAATTGGCAATACGGCACCGTCGTTCTTAGGGTTCAAGAACTTGATTGAGTTCCAAGCAGTCATAGCTGGACCAGTTTCAACTTCGCCATCACCAACAACCGTAAAGGCAATTTGGTCTGGGTTATCTAAAACGGCACCAGTAGCATGTGATAATGAGTAACCAAGTTCGCCACCTTCGTGGAGAGAACCAGGTGTTTGGGCAGTCATATGTGACCCAATCCCACCAGGGAATGAGAAACGCTTGTATAAGCGTGACATACCTTCAAGGTCTTGCGTGATTTCTGGATAAGCATCAGTGTAGGTACCATCCAAGTAAGAGTTAGTAACCATTACTTGGCCACCGTGACCAGGGCCACCAATGTAGAACATGTTCAAGCCGTACTTGTTGATCAAACGGTTAGCGTGAGCATAAAGGAAAGTTTGGCCTGAGATAGTCCCCCAGTGACCAATTGGCTTAACCTTAACGTCGTCTGCCTTGATTGGTGTGTTAGTTACTGAGAACAATGGGTTGCTCTTCAGGAAGATCATACCACCTGAAAGGTACGTTGTGGCACGCCACCATGCATCAACTTTTTCCAAGTATGACTTGGAATCGAAATCTACTGCCATGAAATTACACTCCTTCGTAAATAAATACAGTCTTTCAAACAATTAACGTGAATCATCAAAAGCCATTTTGTACTTGTCTAATAATACCAATATTTCGACAAAAGTCAACAATTTCTGAAATTGATACGGTCCAATTATTTATTTTTCTTTTTTCGAAGGCGCTAATCCATTGATACATCACGGTTTCACGTGACTTTCAAAAATTAATATTTTTAACGCTAATTCGGAAGAAATCGGGTAATCTCTTCTGAGTTGTCAGCCAAATTTTCAGTCGTTTTCACTAAATCCATCCCACTTAAAACGAAATCGAAACTGTTTGAATGACCTTATGCTTGTAGAAATCAAATGATTATCTTTATGCAGGATATCAAAAAAACACTCACAAAATTCGAGTGAATTTCGTGAGTGTTTTCAGCTATTACGTCTATGCCGAACGAATAATCGTCTCAACACCGCGTTTGAGTCTTTGGAGCCCATCCGTCAATCGCTCTGCCGGACATGCAACGTTGATGCGGACGAATTGATCACCATTTCCTCGATATTCAGCACCGTTAGATAAGAACAGCCCCGTCTGCGCACGCAACTGCTGACTAAACTGCGTCGCCGGTAGATTTAGTTGACTGATATCTAACCACACCAGATAGGTCGCGTCGCCTTTAACAACCCGTAATTGTGGGAGTTGTTCGGCCACGAAATTAGCAACTTGATCCTTATTGGCCTGTAATTGCTGCCGCAACGCTAGGACCCACTCGTCACTTTGCGTATACGCCGCAATTGTCGCTGGAATCGCAAAAGTGTTGGGTTCTGCAAGTTCATCCGTGTTAAGTCCCCGATCCACGATTGCCCGTAACTGCGGATTCGGCACGATGACGGTTGCCGCATGTAGTGACGCAACGTTGAACGTCTTACTTGGCGAAACACAAGTCACGCTGTGCTGCGCGTTAACGTCATTAACTGACGCAAACGGGATGTAGTCGACACCAGGCGCCGTTAAATCACCATGAATTTCATCCGAGATTACCGTAACGCCATTTTCCGCTGCCAACTGACCGATTCGACCCAACGTTTCAGCCGGCCACACAATCCCGATTGGGTTATGTGGGTTGCATAGGATCATCAACGTCGTTCGTGGCGCCGCCATTTTTGCTTCAAGGTCCGCCCAATTGATTTGGTACTGCCCATCAACGTACTGGAGGTCACTGGATAGCGTGTGCCGCCCGTTATTTTCAATCGAATGGTAGAAAATATCGTAGACGGGCGCTTGAACCAACACGTTATCACCCACGTTGGACAGTCGGCGAACGGCAGACGAAATCGTTGGCACGACACCGGTCGCAAAAATCAACCATTCCGTGTCTAACTGCCAGTGGTGCATCGTTTGGTACCACCGTTTAACCGCGTCAAAGTATGCCTGAGGAACTTCTTGATAACCAAAGATGCCTTGCTGAGCCGTTTGGCTGAGTGCCGTTATAATGCTGGCGCCGTTTTAAAGTCCATATCGGCGACCCACATTGGCAGTTCGCCATCCGCCACGTCCCACTTCACGGAATTCGTGTGTTGCCGATCGATCATTTCTGAAAATGCATCACTCATGCTGATTGCCTCCGAGTTTGAATTTGCGTCTGACTTGCCTGAATTGCCGGATCGTCAAAGATCACTTCACCAATCGCTGGCGCTTTGATTCGCCCGTTCACTGGATTCTTAACGCTGTCAATCGTCGTCGTAATCTCAGCATCGATTTCACTGCAATACTCAAAAGCCAAGTTAGTGTTGACCAACGCGCAATTCTTCATTGTCAGGTGATCCACGTAGCACAGCCCCTGCTCGCTTTCGATCCAACAGTTAATAAAGGTGATGTTCTTACTATTCCAAGCGAGGTATTCGCCAATCAGGGTTGAATCATAAACCGTCACGTTTTCGCAATTCCAAAAGGCGTCGTGCGTCTGAAACGTCGAATTGTGTACTTCGATATTACGACCACCATCAAACGCGTAGTTTCCTGACAACTGCAAATCATTCACAACCACGTTTTCGCAGTTCTTCCCAAAGTAATCGCCAGTTGCCGTCACGTGATCAAGTTGAACATCGTGACACCACCATAACGTTTCCTTAGCATCACTCATCGTCAAGTGGCTCAACTTTAAATCGCCGGCATGCCGAAACGTTTTGGTATCTTCAATCATCACGTGATCCATGGTCAAATGCGTGGTGTACCAAATGCCCGCATGAGCCCCGCCTTCAAAGTGCTCTGAGTCACCGAAATATCATCGCTGTACCAAAGCGGGTATTTCCACTTAAACAGCGTATGATCAATTTTTAAATGGTGGCCATGTTTGAGTGGTGATTCACCATTTTGAAACGTACTATTTTCAATCTGGAGGTCGTGGGCTTGAAATAGCGCCCGTTCACCCTCCATCACTTGCTGATTAATTAATTTCAATCTCTCTTTCAAACTCCTTCAATTCGTTATCGACATCTGAATGGCGACTATTCGGTCGTCAGACTATAAATCTAGTTTAAACGTTGAAGTCCACTCCAAGTCAAATTTTTTGAATCACAATTTGATAAAAATGATTGATTACTTGTCGGAAGGTTTACAACTACCCAACCTAAAAATCGAGTTCCGTCAGTTGACGAAACCCGATTTTATCAATTAATCACCAACTGGATGCCAACCACCATTTGATTGAATCCCATCCAATGTCTTCATATCATCATTGTTGATGACAAAATCCAACTTGGTGTTTGCTTCAACATGGGCCATTGCTCGGGCCTTCGGTAGCGGAACGGCGCCCTTTTGAATGACGTAACGCAGTGCTAATTGTGAGACTGTCACGTTGTAGTGCCCAGCCAACTGTTCTAGCTTAGCACTATTCAACAAGCCACCGGTTGCCAATGGTGAATAGGCTTGAACCACAATACCGTGATCTTCTGCAGTTTTCACAATGGTTGGTTGCGTATGACCAACGTAGTACTGAATCTGATCAACGGCTGGTGTCACCGTTAAGCCGTCCCAATCTAGTAAGTTTTGTAAGTCGTGAGAGTTAAAGTTAGACACCCCAATCGACTTAGCACGACCGCTGGCATAAATTTCTTGCATTGCGCGCCAGACATTACGGTTATCGTCATCGTGATTTGACCCCATATCATTCCATGGCCAGGGTGCATGAATAATATAGGAATCAACGTAGTCTAAGTTCAACGCCTTCAGACTACTTTCAAAGTCCCGTAACGTGCCTTCATAAGTTTTCGTTTCGCCGGGTAGCTTCGTTTGTACAAAGACCTCACTGCGATCGATGTCGAAATCAGCTAACGCTTCACCGACACTTTGTTCGTTCTCATAAGCTTTAGCGGTATCCAAGAAGCGGTACCCCGCCTTCAATGCGTTAGTGACCGCATCATAGGTTTCCTTGCCAGGGCGGGTTTGCCAAGTACCAAAGCCCACTTTAGGCATCTTAATGCCGTTGTTTAAATCAAAGGTTTCTGTAATGACTGTCATGGTGTACCTCCTTTAAGTTCTTTAATAGTCTACAACTTGGAGTCCACTCTAAGTCAACAATTTAGCTTGGGTAATTAACCGATAATGCTAAAATAAGCAAAATCGATTGCTAAATCCAACAGCACACGCTATTATTAGGTAATTAACATAGAAAGAAGGCCCCAACATGCCACTACTTCAATTTAACCTCGTTCAGGGCAGCTGGACGAAACCGCAAGTGAAGACAATTCTTGATTTAGCCTACGACACGACCCTCGAAGTTTTCCACGCGCCTGAAGGTGACCGTTATCAGACCGTTAGTTTCTTCGATCCTGACTATCTGGTCATGGCCGATACTGGTTTGGGCTTCAACCGCTCCCCACACCGAATCATGTTAAACATTCGAACGCGTCCCCGGCCGGAAGCCGAAAAGCTCACCTTCTATAAGACCTTTTTAGCCAAACTCCAAGCAACCTTTGATTTCGATCCACACGACTTAATGATCGATATGGTTGAAAATGGCGATGCCGATTGGAGCTTTGCGAACGGGCAAGCGCAGTTTATCACTGGCGAGCTGTAATCGCCTAACGGTTCACGTTTTATTAATCACTTTCAAATAGGTAATACCCACTATAGTGCAGCAAGCTATGACGGGTATTACCTTTTTTAGGTTCCCCGTTAGTGAATAATGAGAAAACCATCACTCAAAGTACATCAATAGATAACAATTTTAATCACATTTCACGATTCCGCCCAACTCAGCTTAACTTCCAACTAATATGATCAATTAATCAACAACAAACTCTTACGCTGGTCGCACTACACTAAAAGTAACTATTGATCACGAGAGGATCTGGATCATCATATGTCAACTCGAACAACCAGACGCGCAATCGGTTTTGCGTTATTATCAGCCGTCCTATACGCCCTTTATCCTCCATTAGCGAAACTACTAGTGGTTTCAGCAGCCCCGGCAATATTGTCCGCTTTACTGTACTTTGGCACGGGATTAGGCATGACAGCCCTACTGCCACTTATTCACCGCACTAAGGGACATCAACAAGAAACCTCGCTCGGCCGTCACGACCTCCCAGCGCTCATTGTGATGATTATCGCCAACGTTTTAGCTGGTGTCCTGATGAACATGGGGATTCAACTCACTTCTGCCGGTAACATCTCATTGCTGGGTAACTTTGAAATCGTAGCAACGACGCTTCTAGCACAGACCCTATTTCACGAACGGGTCAGCCACCGTTTAAGCTGGGCGATTGTCATTGTGACAGCTGCAAGTTTACTATTAAGTTTCAACGATTTTAATCAGTTTAGTCTCTCTTGGGGGTCAATTTTAGCGTTGTTGGCAACAGTTTGCTGGGGATTTGAAAATAATCTTACGCGCGTGCTTTCCAATAAGGATCCGCTACAGGTCGTCATCGTTAAAGGTTGGGGCGTCGGGATCGGTAGCTTACTGGTTGCACTCACGCTAGGCGAAAAGTGGCCACCCTTTTGGACAGTGGTTGACTTGTTATTACTGGGCTTCTTCGCCTTTGGCATCAGCATCTACTTCTATATTCTTGCGCAACGTTACCTCGGCGCAGCTAAAACAAGTGCGTATTACGCCGTTTCGCCGTTCGTTGCGGTGCTGATCTCAATTCTATTCTTGCGTGAATCAATCACCATTCCTTTCATAGTTGCACTGTTGCTCATGATCATTGGCAGTGTCTTGATTACCCAAGATTCGTTAAAACAGCCCGAATAAGCTAAATTACAGCGTCATCCGCACTTGAATGACGTATACTAGTATTAGGAAACATACAAAAGACCCACGTTGTTCGACGCTCGAGTCGTCACGTACACATAGCACAACGAACTTACCAACTGGTGTTAGCTCATAACACTGTATTACTTTAGTGAAGGGACGCCATGCCATGCTTATTCGCGAAGGCTACATTACAACTAACCAAATTAACGTTCAGGAACAACTCTTATCATTAGAACAACAGGCAAATCGGCACCGCAGATTAAACTTGATTCAATTGATCTGCATGTTACTGATCGTTATCACGGTAGTGGCGGTTTTAATCATTCAAACCCCCACTGCCCTGATTAAATCAGTCACTGTGACCCACGATATCATGAGTGATCCGGTCATCTTTAGCGGGACCGTCATCATTTTAATCGCCTTTTTGACTTCTTGGCTCGCTTGGATGCAAGACCTCAAGTTCAATGCTGTTAATCAGACGTTTCAGCAGCTCATTGACGACTACCAAGCGGTGATTAATACGTCATTGCCGTTAACTGCCTTGGCCAATGATTTCCAAAAGAAGGTGCACGATGCGACGCAGTTTAATATGGTCAATTTAACCATCGTCTTTGGTATTATGGGTGGGCTGTTGCTTTGCGCAGTGGTTTAAGCCCATTCGATGTTGCAACATTGAATATCATTGAGCTAGCTTTTAACTTCAACTGCCAACCAGTCAGGGTTACAAAGTCATCGACTAAGCAAATGCCTTAGTTACACAGTTATCAGTACAATATTTGGTCACAATACGGACATTGCTAGTCAGCGGTAATGGCCGTATTTTAGTGGGTTAAGCCACCCTTTTCCGGCTATTTTCAATTGTTTTCACAATTCAATCCTGTTGAACTTTACCAAGTTAATGGTAAGATAGGTCTAATTTACTTTGGAGGTCCTCACCATGCACGCAATCGTTGTACGCCATCCGGTGGCCCAGAAGTCCTTGAGTATACGACTGTTCCAAAACCAGTTGTGAAACCTGGTTGGTCACGGATCAAAGTCGCGGGATTTGGCATTAATCATTCAGAAATCTTCACCCGTCAAGGTGATTCGCCCTCGGTGAAATTTCCAAGAATCTTAGGCATCGAAGTCACGGGGATTATCGATGTCAGCACCGATACCAAGCTCCATCCCGGTCAACGCGTCGTTTCGTTAATGGGGGAAATGGGACGCGACTTTGATGGCAGTTATGCTGAATACGTACTAGTGCCAAATCACCAGATTTATCCGGTGACCACTACGCTTACACCAGCTCAGCTGGCTGCAGTACCGGAAACGTACTATACCGCGTTTGGTATCTTCAATAGTCTCCAACTCAGGCTAATGATCGGATCCTGATCCGGGCAGCTACCAGCGGAGTTGGCGTGGCGGTGATTAAACTGATTCAATCGTTACCATTTAACACGATCATCACGGGAACGACCCGTAATCCGCGTAAACAACGCCTCCTGCAAAAACTTAATTTAGATAAAGTGCTCATCACTGATGATCCATTGACGTTACCCGGTTCAGCTGGTCAGTTTGATAAAATCATCGACTTAGTTGGTCCGGCCACCATTGCGGATTCATTTACTCATCTCGCTGAATTCGGCATTTTAAATTCAACCGGTCAACTCGGTGGGCAATGGACGTTACCGGAATTCGACCCCATTGTCGACATTCCGAACAATCGTTATCTAACCGGCTTTTACTCGGGTAACGTGACGGCCGACCAGATTCAGCATCTCGTCTCCTACATTGAAAATCATCAGATTGACGTCACGCCCGACAAGACGTTCGACCTCGCACACACTCGTGAAGCCCATGAATACTTGGCACAATCAACCGGCATTGGTAAAGTGGTTGTGTTGATCTAACACGACCAGCAACAAAACTACGATAATCGTTTGAATTGAACGATTATTGTAGTTTTTTGATGACGTTGACTCAGATGGTTAACTCATCGGTGTAACTTGACCGATACCATTGCCCGTTGTCGCAACCACACCGTCATCGGTTTCAACTAAATGCCACTCAACATGAGAAGCGCACCTAGATAGCCGCCGTTAACGCGTGAAATCGCATTAGTTTATCGTGACCTCTGTCCTGATATCAGCAGGCCGCACACTGCATATTTACTTCTCGCTAAGCTTCGACTAAAATGAAACGCATCACATTCATCAGGAGGTTAACACCGTGTCCATTCACTATCAACCTGCCCAACTCGCAGATTTAACTGAAATTATGACCATCGAAAATCAGGGTTTTACGCCAGAAGAAGCTGCCAGCGAGACTAGTATGGCAGAACGAATCCAAGTCATTAGCGATACATTCATTACTGCAAAGGATGACCAAGGCCAAGTGCTCGGCTATATCGTTGGCCCAGCCGACAATGCTCGTTACATCAACGACGACCTCTTCGACCACACAACGCCCAATAATCCGACAGCAGCCTACCAGACTGTGTTAAGTTTGGCCGTCCATGACGATGCTCAGGGTAAAGGCATCGCAAGCCAGCTACTCAAAGAACTCGCTAAGGTTGCTAAAGCGCAACATCGTCAGGCCATCACGTTGACCTGTCTGGAACGCCTGATACCGTTTTATGAACGAAACGGTTACGTCAACGCAGGCGTTGCTGAATCGGATCATGCTGGTGAAGTTTGGTATAACTTGATTCACTCATTGTAGACTACAATATCGCGGTATCACAAGGTTAATTAAAAGGGAGACCACATGTTATTCAACGACAGGTGGTCTCCTTTTTTTATCATCCAATTAATCTTTAAATATCGCATCAACCCGGTCACT
The DNA here is from genome assembly GCF_001311075.1 of Secundilactobacillus similis DSM 23365 = JCM 2765. Lineage (GTDB taxonomy): Bacteria > Bacillota > Bacilli > Lactobacillales > Lactobacillaceae > Secundilactobacillus > Secundilactobacillus similis. Next base: position 40,309 of record NZ_BBAD01000016.1, on the reverse strand, counting down.
GGCCGTTGCATCGGTTTCACCCGCATAGCCCAGATCAGTACCAATGACGTCTAAGAAGTCTAATAAAGCAGGGTTTAAGCCTAAATCCTCCAGTTCAGTCCGGTTGACCCGGTAACGAATTGTGTCTTCAAGACCGGCTTCAACCTTTTGAACCCACTTTGGTTCTCTAAGATACTCGCGTCCCAATGCCGCAAACGTGATGCCCGCGGCCATCACTTTCTCAACGTCCGCAGGCGATTGCAACCCACCAACTGAAATCAATGGCACCCGATCATGGACCTGATCCTTGATTCGAAGGATCGTTGGCCGGGTTTCTTGCGGATCATTCAGGGATTTTCGCCAAGCATTACCCATTGAGACGTGTAAGTAGTCGATGCCACTATCCGCTAATCGATCGACAAATTGTAACGTGTCTGCGATGCGGATCCCTGGATTTTCAACTTCCTCCGGCGAAATTCGGTAACCCAGCAAAAATGGCGTTTGTGCGTACTGATCAATCACCATTTTAGCCGCGTTGACAATTTCTAACCCAAACCGCATCCGATTTGTAACCGAACCGCCCCATTGATCCGTCCGTTGATTGGAGTTGGGTGAAAAGAACTGTTGAATCAGATAGGTATTTGCACCGTGAATCTCAACGCCATCAAATCCCGCGAGGATCGCCCGTCGCGTTGCCATCGCAAAGGCAACCACAATTTCTTTAATTTCCGTTTCACTCAATGCCCGCGGGGTTTCCATTCCATCACGAGGCGCCGCAATTGCGCTGGCACTGACAGGTTGCGTCCCACGAAGGATCTGTGAGTTCGTCATCCGTCCGGCATGAATCAACTGCAAAATTGCCTTGGTGCCGTTCTGCTTCATCGTAGCCGCTAGTTTGGCCAACCGCGGAAGATAACGATCATCATTCACCGCTAATTCGCCTTCGAAGCCCTTCCCGGTCGCCGTCACATTAGCTGCTGGTGTAATAAACATACCAACGCCGCCAGCCCGCAAACTTGCGTAATACAATTCATCTCGTGAGACGCTCCCGTCTTCCAATCCGGAACGTTCCGTCATCGGCGGAATTACCACCCGGTTTTTCACCGTCATGCCGTTTTTAAAGGTATATGGCTTTAAAATTGATAGTCTGTCATTTCGAAGTCTCCTTCAGCTAAATTGAAACCGATTACAAATCCCAGTATACACGCTCAATCACTAATTAAAAGTAATTAATTCGGTGTACAATAGTTACCGGATGGTAAGTTTTAGCGTGTCAAGTCGTTTGAACACTGCTAAAATTTTCTGACTCAATTTAACGGATACGAAAGGAACGCACTCATGGCATACGACGATAAAATCTACCAACTGGGCATCAATTACACCCTCGCCATCATCGGTGGCAAATGGAAATCCGCCATTATTTGTCAATTAGGCTTACAGTCGCAACGACCGCTGGAATTACAACGACACCTAGTTGGGATTTCACCAAAGGTCTTAACTAAACAACTTCGGCAACTTGAAGCGGACGGCATCGTTAGTCGAACAACCTGTGGTACCGTGCCGCCGAAAGTAGTGTACGGATTAACCGCCGCTGGTCGAAGCCTTCGAGAAACGCTTGTCACCCTCTCGATTTGGGGCGAACAAATGGCAACGCAATCGACGACCCCGATAACGATTATTCACGATAGCTCAGAAATTTTTTAACTTGATTTGAACAACAAAAAACGACCTGCCAATTCAGTTCATCGTGAATTGGCAGGTCGTTTCATTTTTTATAATTACAACAAGATCCCCACGGAATAGTGAATGATCATCGTCAGGATACCAACGATCACGTTCCGAATAATGGCCGTTTTAACTAAGCCGTCACCCAGCTTAGCACTGAGAAACCCAGTCAACGCAACTGAAGCACAAACGGCTAAAATTGTGACTGGCCATTCAATGCTAACTGGCGACAATGTCATGGCAGCTAACGGGAAAATGCCACCAGCAGCCGCTGAGAACAGCGACGAGAAAGCCGCGTTCCACGGGCTCATGTAATGGCCAAGTTGTAGGTCATATTTCACGCTCACGACCGTTTCCAATGGCCGTTTTGCCATTAATTCGGCAGCCATCTTAGTCGCCGTTTCAGTTGAAACACCACGGTCCGTATAGTGATTAACAACCGCCGCCATCGCATCATCATAGTTCGTCGCTAACCGCTTCTTTTCGGTCCGCACAACTGCCTTTTCAGTATCTTTTTGCGTCGAGACTGACGCATATTCGCCGGATGCCATCGAAAACGCACAGGCTAATAAATCTGATAATCCGGCAATGAAGATGGTAAACCGGTTCGGCGTTGCCACCGCCACACTAAACAACACCCCAACAACGGTTAAGATGCCGTCATTGGATCCCAAAACGCCAGCTCGTAACGTGTTTAACCGTTCTTCCATCGTTTGGGTTTTCTTGGGTTTGGCCCCAGCTAATTGCTTCATCATTTTCGTATTCCCCCTACTGACCAATCAAGGTCCCAATCGCAAACGTAACGATCATGGTTAATAAGCCAGAGACCACGTTTCGCAGTACCCCGCGGCTTCGACTCGCATTTCCCAATGCGGCGGCACTGTAGCCGGTAATCGTTAACGCAATGATAACCGCAATAAACGTGCCTAAAATACGCGTTGACGTTGGTAATAATGTAATCGCCAACAAGGGCAACACCGACCCAATTGGAAATGAAATCATGGATGAAATTGCGGCTGCGTATGGGCTCGTATACTCCCCTGCATCAAACCCATAACGTTCTCGAACCGTAGCGACTAACGGATCTTGCGCCATCATTTCGGTGGTTGCTTGATGGGCAAGATCCGGACTGATCCCTGAATTAATGTATTTTTGACGAATGAAGTTGAACTCGCCATCATAATCGTCATCCAATCGCTCTTGTTCGGCCATGATTGCTCGCCGCTGCGAATCCTTTTGCGTATTGACGGACACATACTCGCCCATCGCCATTGAAACCGTACCGGCCAACATTCCTGACAACCCTGAAATCAAAATCGCAAAGTTACTGGTTGTTGCACCCGCAACCCCAATAACGATCCCAGCAACGGATAGAATTCCGTCATTCGCACCCATCACCGCTGCTCGCATGATATTGATTCGTTGGGCTAACGTAATCTTCTTTTTCATTTAAACCGCCGCCTTACTTTAGAATTTTTCTAACCAGGAATCAATTATAACTGGATTGATTCTAAATTACAAGCAACTACTTGCGATTTCTGAAAATTTTCAAATTAGCCACTTGTATCAACCTTCGCCTCTCTTCACTCAAAAATATTCCAGCCTAATTATACCCATTCCAACGTTAAAAATAACTAATAATTTACGAATATGCCAAACTTAGGTAATTTGAGCGGAATCATCTCATCCAAAAAAGTACCGAAACACCCCTTAATTCGAGATATTTCGGTACTGTTTCAATTATTCGGTGAACATGTTGCTTAAATCATCCGTGGCATCACCGGCCGACCAAAGAAGTAACCTTGACCATATCGAACATTCAACATCTGCGCTAGTTCATAATCAGCTAACGTTTCAATATTCTTCAAGATCAAACGCTTATGGTGGTCCTCAAGGTGTTGTTGCCATTGTTGAATCGATTGTTGATCAGCAACGCTTAATGCTTGCACATCAACTTTGATCCCATCAATGTACGCAAGGCCCTCAGCAAGCAATTTCCGCTGTTGTAGAATCGAGTCACTGTCTAACATCACTAAAATCCCGGCATTTTGGTACTGCGGGTAAATCTGCTTAAGCTCAGCCATAGTTGGTGTTTCGCTTAACTCCAGTGTCAATCGTCGAAGTTCTGGCGTTGCCGCTACAAATCGCTGTAACTGCTTAATGTGGTGCGGATCAACAAATTGAGCTCGCGTCACATTGATGGCAATGACCTTGACGCTCAGTTGCGCTAACAACTGCCGCATCATGGACACCTGAGTCGTAACACCAAGGTCAAACGACTCTGGCACTACCCACCGACCGTGATCAAACGTCCGCATTAATAACTCCTGACAAATCGGTTGCTCATCCGCAATTTGAATAACGGGTTGGGTGAAATACGTGTGGGTCACAACGACCGTTGACAATGGATTGACATCTAACGTCTCACCATCAACCGTGACACAGTCTCGGCCATGTTGCTTCGAAATATACAAACTATCATCCGCTCGACCATAGCTATCAGCCAAAACAACGTCTGCTTGACGGACCGTTGTTACTCCAAACGATGCCGTTATTTTGATGAATTGATCGTGGTAGTGGTAATCCATTTGTCGTAGTGCTTGCCAACACGCTCGGACAACCGGTACCGTTTCTTGAGCGTCACCATTTGGAAACAGGATAACGAACTCTTCACCACCAGTTCGATAAAGCTGCCAGGGCTGGACGTAGTGTGACAACGTCGTTTTTAAGAGGTTTGTCACCGCAACCAAGGCCCCATTACCTGCCAAGTGACTATAGCGATCGTTGATTCCCTTAAAATTATCAATATCTAATTCAGCAAAGGTCAACGGCTGCTGGTCATCTCGAATTTGGTTAAAAATGGCGACCGATTCACTTAAAAAGTTGGTGTAACTCTTGGCACCAGTTAACGCATCAAAATTAACTTCGTGCGTGAGTTTTGCCCGCTCTAAGGCGCGTTTGTGAGTGGCATTACTATAAGCACATGAATAGACACTCATCGCCATAAACATCGCGATATAGCCAAACCGTTGCCAGTTATCGATGCCAACGTAGCTCGTCCAGTAGGCAACCGATAACACCACTACGTAGATCATATGAAAGGCCCAACTATAACGAATCTGATTTCGAAATAAGCGCAGTACCGTGCCCATGATGATGAGAACCAAGGCAACCCCAATGAATAATTCGAGGTCAAACGTATGGTTAATAAACCAAAACGAACCGCCAATTGCGCCCTGAAGCCAAAACTCGAAGTCGGTGAGTCGATCATTTAATAGTGGGTAAGCAATGACAAAAAGTTGTAAATTTAAAAATAGTAATACGCTAACCGCCTTGGCACCAGTAATATACTGAAGCCATAAGCAGAGTAGCACCGTCACACCGATGACTGAAAATCGTCTCAGCCATTCCCCCACCGTTGTCGGTCGGGGTGTTTGAATTGCCCATTTGACGTGCCACTCATAGTAGGTAATAAAGCCCGCCACAAAAAACACTGAAATGAGAAGGTGTGACATCCATAGGTTAAATGCCATAATTTACCCTTCATTCTTGCTGAAATTAACTGTTATGTGTAATTGTTATTATTTATAGATTATTTTCTACTAATTATTTTGGAAATACAACCTTTTTCGCAATAAGTTGGTTTACCATCGGCCAACAAGCGCTTCATTTTTGCTCAAAAGTGACCTGATCAGGCGCATCAAACAGCTCATCAACGGTCGTATACAAGATGGCAGCCAGACGAAACGCTAGCGCTAATGACGGATCGTACTTGGCATTTTCAATTGCGTTGATGGTTTGTCGTGAAACGGCAGCTAACTGACTCAATTCAGCCTGTGATAAGTGCAATGCTTTTCGGCGCGTTTGAATTGAATTTTGCATACCGGCTCCTCCTTTCGAAATGTCAAAAGTATTTGTCAAACAGTGTCAAAATCATTTGACATGAACTGTCAAATACTATTGACAATTCGCGGCTATCTAATTTAACAACTATATGGTACATTAATCCTATCTTGATTAAAACCTCAAAGGAGCCTTCATATGCAAAAAATTGCCGTTTACTGCGGTGCCGCCACGGGCACAAACCCCGTTTACGAACAGGCCGCTACGGAACTTGGTCACTACTTAGCCACGCACCACCTCGATCTCGTCTACGGCGGTGGCGGGATTGGCTTGATGGGCATCCTCGCACGCCAAGTTCTCAGAGACGGTGGTCAGGTGTACGGTGTCATGCCACAAGAACTGGTTGACCGTGGCGCAGCGTTTACTGGCCTCACCGATCTTCAAATCGTCGCCGATATGGCCACCCGTAAGCAAACTATGTTGACGCTGGCCGATGGGTGTCTGGCACTACCTGGTGGTCCTGGGACACTGGAAGAGATCGTTGAGGCTTTTTCTTGGGCCCGCTTAGGCGATAATTCTAATCCGTGTGCCTTTTACAACGTCAATCATTATTACGATTCATTAGAACGTTTCTTTGACGACATGGTCACGAATGGCTTTTTAACACCAACTGATCGACAAAAACTCTGTTTCGCTGACTCGCTGGATACGATTATGACGTTTATGACGACGTATCAGCCACCTAAGATTAGAACTTACTAGCGTGATAGTTACTGTCGTTTGTGTCCAGCTTAAGCATCGTTGCTGTTAGTTTGTGAAATGCGATGATTTGCTTGAACTGTCGATTCCGGTAAGCGGCTAGGTTCCTGCTGTGGGGCCGGCCTGAGCCCAAGGGCGGTCTCAGCCCTCGAATTCAAGCCTCGCCAAAATCCGTGCGAGTCTTGAATTCGTCCCCGATAATTGGCGGTTGTCGGAAGAACACCAACAACCGCCAATTATCGCGACACAGCATACACCTAGCCACTTACCTCCATCTCACATTGCACAATTTAGCACTATTGCAGATCATCTCAAGCCCTTTGTACGGTTTACAGCAGTATTGCAATGACTAACGTTGATTCGACAAACAACAAAATTGATCATCAGTCAACACTTCAGAATCATAACGGATGTCTGAATGGCAACGTATCGGCATTAAGTTCACGCTAACGTGGTGCATGCCTGGTAGATTTAGTATGGCACAACCGTTGATTCATCGCGGTTACTGAATATTTACCACTATCGTTTCTGCAGTTGTTGAGTTACCGTCCAATGTTATCGTTATACAGTTTCGTTAACTCCAGATTGTTGCAGTTAACAGTTGAGTTACTGACAGCGCACCATGTAGCGGGAGGCGGAGGCGCGCGAGGCTCAGCAGTGTCGGTATGACTTAGGCAGTCGTGCCTCGTGGGGTTCGAGGTGCGAGTGCCTTAGTCATACGCGGGTCCGGAGAGATCCGACATGGCGGTCCTCAGCCATTCCTAGCTCGTAGGCCCGCCACTGCGTTCCAGCTTCGCATAGCGCCGGAGCCTCCCGCGGCATCCTCCACCATATAAAACCAGAATCACCTCACAAACTCAGAATGCTTACGCTGGACACAAGCGTAACTAAACCTAATCCAATAAAAAAGAACTTGGACGACCACTCGTCACAAGTTCTTTTTTGATGTATCGTTTACCGACCAGAAACTGGTGCAGTTTCGGCGGTTGTTTGCGCGGCTTTCTTTTCAGTTCGACCACGCCAGTACGACGACAAGATCGAGCCAGAAATGTTGTGCCAGATACTAAAGATTGTTGATGGAATTGCAGCAGCTGGTGAGAAGTATTTCATCGCAAGCGTCGCACCCAAACTGGAATCTTGCATCCCAACTTCAAAGGTAATGGCCTTACGTTGTGGATCCTTCAACCGGATCAACCGTGAGAAGAGGTAGCCCAAGCCGTAGCCTGACAGGTTGTGCAACATCACAACTGGGATAACCAGTGCAGTTGCAGCGGAGAAAAGTTCTGCGTGGTTAGCAGAGATAACGGCCCCAATGATCAATAGGATTGCGGCTTGTGAAATGAGTGGCAGTGCTCGAGTTAATTGATCGATTTTCTTACCAAAGATCGTGTGGATCAAAACCCCTAAGATAATTGGTACCAGCACGATCTTGATCGTGCTTAAGAATAACGATTGCGTTGGAATGGCAACGTATTGACCAGCGTACAACAACAACAATCCTGGCAAAGCAATTGGTGCCAACAGCGTTGATAACGTTTCAATCGATACATCCAATGCAACGTCACCACCTGCAAGGTAGGCCATAACGCTAGACGACGTCCCACTTGGGCATGACCCAACCAAGATAACCCCGGCTGCGGTTGCACCCTTTAATTGAAAAATTTGGCAAAGTAGAAACGCGATTAATGGCATGATCACATAATGAGCGATGGTGCCTAAGATAACTGGAACTGGGCGTTTAACGATCCGAGCAAAGTCGGCGCCCTTTAACGTCAGCCCCATCCCAAACAAAATAATGCCAAGTAAGTACGACGTGTTTGGAACGACCCAAGCACTCGTCTTTGGAACAGCGTAGTTAAATGCCGCCCAAATCACAACTAATAAGGTAAACCAACGGCCAACCCATTTCCCAACTGCTTCAATTGTATTCATATGTAGTCCTCCCTGAATATAAAACGTGAACAATAATTGAGGTAAAATTGGTTATTATAGTAGGACTCATTGCCAACTAAATTAACCGAAGTGGTGCACTATGTGTTATCAAATTCTCATTTAGAACTTAATGTTATTTCTAAACCAAACGAAGTCAAATCACCTACCATCTCGGTAATGTTAACCATTTAGCCATCGTGATTTCAAACAACTATCGTTTCAAATCAATCAGTTAAATGAGTACAACATGAAGTTTATCATTTATCTTTAATTTGTCAATCATATATTTTAATTATTTTTTAATTTCATTAAATTTCATAAATTCTCATAGAAGTGTAATCGTTATCATTTAAACAAACGACAACGAACTGTCTTATTTATGAGAAAACACCGATTTTATGAGGTGTTTATCCACCGCTTCGTAGACCAATTGACGTATACTAATATTGACGTATATTAATAACGAAATTAACTGCTGAAAACTAGTCACCCTGTTAGCTGACGCCTTTACCAACCAACGGAAAGGAGCTGCCGTTATGATTTCCGCCACTCCCCTGACTAAAAATATTTCCATTGTCCAGCAACAATTGCTTGAGCTTCGACAACAGTCCGTTCGTCATAAAAACGCCAATCTTGGTCAACTCACCTGTTTAATCGTCATCGTTAGTGTCGGTCTCATCACGGTTCGCATCGTGCCTGCCAATCAGCTAAAAACCTGGTCATTTCTCTGGCGTCAAGGTCAAAGTCATGTGCTCCTCATGAGCCTGATGTTAATTGCGATCATGGCTTTCGCGATCTCTTGGTGGTGCTGGTTCAGTGATTTAAAGTATCGGTCACTGGAAGCCCAATTTACCGAACTTCACGATAACCACGCTGAAATGATCAAGGCCTCCCCAACATTGGCCGCAATCGCCGCCGACTACCAGCGACAGTTTGATTTGGCAATTTTGTTAAACGGCATCGCCACCGCTGTTGCATTCGCAGTGATTGCGGGCATTGGGTTGCGATTGATCCTGCCAGCTTAAACAGCGGACAGTGGTCGCCCCCATCTAATCAAGCAATGCAAACAGAAGGCCCCGGAGATTCTAAAGTTAAGAATCTCCGGGGCCTTTACTTATATATAGGCGCTGATTTCTGCGCACCATCCCGCATCCGTTGGAAATCACTTGATGACTTAACCACGAGTCAACGATTGTGAACGAACACTGTTAAGTTGCTTGAAGCCAAAAACGAGTTCGATACTTACTAAATATATATGGTCGATTTCCCTACCGACTGCTTTGTTTAATCGCTGTTCACTTACGGTTCACCCTACTTATACACCACTAAATTTCAGCAAAACCGCCCTACTCAACTACTTCGTTACGTCTGCCTCAGCCTGCCGCTGTTGACGAACCTGCTCTTGCGCTAACTGTCGGGCAGCAATTGCTTCAGCCTTGGTGTCAAAGCTCTTCAATAAGACGTACGCGCCCTTGTACATCATCCGTGCAAACCATTTATCGGAGTTTTTATCATAAGAGACCCCAATTATCCCGGATTTGTTTCGGGTTGAAACTTTTACGGATGATAAAGCGATACCATTTTGGTCAAACAACGAGCTGGCATCCCCAACTTGTGCCATAAACTGCTGGTTTTGTTGATACTTTTCTCGACTCACGTCACGGCGTAAACACCCACAACTCTGAGTTGATCCAGAACGCAACCGGGCACCATCGACGACAATTTGATTGCCACAATCGCACTGACACAGCCAAAGTAAATCACCGTTTCGACAATCGCGACCATGAGGCTCAATTGCAATCAACCGGCCAAACCGTTGCCCCGTAATATCCTTTCGCTTTGACACCAGACCACTTCCTTTTGCAAACTTTGTGCTACTTTAGAATGATTAAATATAAGCTATATTGCATTATTTATGCATCATTAATTTTAACACGTTTTCCATTAAATACTAGCTAATAAAGTCCAATTTACTAATTCGTATTACAATTGTAACTTATGTGAATTTATTATAACGACGGCTTTTATTAGAATACTTTGCAGGTTAAACTTTTGTCATTGAAATCAATTAACCATAGTAAATTACTCATGTTAGAATAATTTTAAACATCGTTAAAATATACAACATCACATCAGTTATGTCTCATCGCTTTTCAGTATTTTCACTAATCCCCCAATTCGTCCTTGCTTCATGGCAAAACTAAAAAAATTTCATAATTTTCTTGACACTTTCCCAACTGAAACGTTAAGCTAAGTCTAAGCGAATTTTAATTTAAACACTGTGAAGAGAAGAGTAGTGGTGCTGACGCGTCATTAGAGAACCCTGGCTGGTGAAAAAGGGTATCGCGTCAGCATGACGAAGATGAGCTTGGAGTGGCTAAGTTGTTCACGCAACTTGGACGATTGTCATCGTTAACTGACTAGGTATCAATCGGTACTGAATTGAGGTTTAGGTCAGTGTGATCTAAATGAACTTGGGTGGTAACACGAGCAATCGTCCTTCGTGGCTAATTTTAGCTACGAGGGGCTTTTTTTGTTTCAATAATTTTAAATTTTAAAAAGAAGGTGAGCGTTTTGAATATTCAACAAATGCGTTACGTCCTCGCAGTCGCCGACAACGGTAGTTTCCACGCTGCAGCTAAAAAACTATACGTCTCACAACCCACGCTGTCGCACGGCATCAAAGAACTAGAACACGAACTTGGTACCCAGATTTTTCAACGCAGTCGTCAAGGCGCCTTTCTAACGACTGATGGCGCAACGTTCGTGAACGAAGCGCGTAAAATCGTCGCAGACGCTGAAAGCCTGCAACGGTCGTTTTCCAACAAACAATCTAATGAACAGTACTTTTCCGTCGCCGGTCAGCACTACGACTTTATTGCGACCGCGCTGTGTGCAGTCATGGCACACTACCCAAATTACCAATACATCCGGGCCTTTGAAAGTACCACGACCCGCGTGATTGAAGACACGGCCAAGGCGCGTAGTGAAGTTGGCATCGTTTTTCTAAACGAAGATAACCAAGCCCATCTATTGAACTTATTTGCCCAAAATAATCTGGTTTACGATGTGCTCGGAACTTTTGAAACCCATATTTTTATGCGGATCGGGCATCCGCTGGCGCGTAAGTCGATTATCACCATGAGTGATTTAGCACCCTTCCCTCAAGTTCGCTTTACCCAAGATGCCACTTACTCAGAATTGGCTGAAGATCCAGTCACCGCTCCGAGCGCTGGGCCGGTGATTGCAACCAGTGACCGAGCCACCATGGTGACAATTGTGAATCAAACGGATGCGTACGGCTCTGGTTCGGGCATCTTGGAAGATCCAGAAAACGTTGGTATCGTGACCCGGCCACTTGCTGATTCACGTCAAAACCGAATGATTCTGCTTCGACAAAATAACCATACGCTTTCAGAAATTGCACAATATTTTGTTGCACAGGTTCAAAAAAGCTTTGCATAAGTCAATATCATGCCTACTGTAACCCTACTCTGAATCAGTCGTTCGCAATGCCATAACTTTAACGTTTCACCAATATATTTGGTATATAATTCGGGAATTGTATTTACCTTTATTTGCAAGTGTGTTATTGTAGGCCTTGTCTTGTTTCAACACGAAGGTCAGTGACCTCATTGCGGGTCGGTTTAGAAACGGAGTTTAGTGCATGTATCGGTATTTTGTTCAACCACAGTTTAACCAGGGTACGCAATCACTTTTTGGCTACGAGCTATTAATTCGTGAATATCAAGGTGATCACTGGGGACTACCGGTTAACTTTTCTGATATCGCCGCAGACGTCCAAACCGACTTATTACTCGGTATCGCAGACCAGCTTAAATTAAAAATTCCAACGGTCGCCTTCAACGTCAACCGAACGCAGTTTTTGGATGCGGACATGACAGCGCAACTGATCGCCATTCAAGTGGCCATTTCACCCCTTCACCTGATGATTGAAGTAACGGAAGAAGCGCAGGATTGTACAGCAACGCCAGAACAATTGCGCCGCCAAATTGCGTTATACCACCATCACGGCATCCAAATTAGCCTTGATGATATTGAAAGTGGCGGTAATGTGTTAGCAGAGATTCGGCACCTGCTGGCTGAAGTCGACGAAATTAAGTTTGCCATGCAGAACTTTCGTCGAGCCCACCGTGAAGCAGAGATTCCCAGTCAGTTAGCCTATTGGCAACGGGTTGCCAACTTTTACCACGTGCAACTTGTTGTCGAAGGCATCGAAAACGCCGCTGATGAAGTCTTACTCGATCAATTAGGGTTGCAGTTGCGCCAAGGTTACTATTACGGTAAACCGCACCTGTTTCCTGAGGCCCGCTAATTGGATTTCAGAATGACTTTCTACCAATTATAAAAATCACTTACAAAAGTAAGCGCCCAAATTCCGGTTTCGGAGTTTGGCGCTTATTTAACGGTTTAGGCGAGGACTAACCTTACCCGTTATGTCATACTACGCGAGGTGTCGTGCCAGTTTCGCTCTAATCTCTCCCAGTGAACGGGTGCCAATAACAGCATCAACGATTTGACCATCTTTCTTAATTAACATCGTTGGCGTGCTTTGAACCCCAATGAGACGTGCCACTTGAGGCTGCCGATTGACTGTCAGACTCGTAAACTTAACTTGTGAACCAAATTGTTCCGTTTGTGCCAACTGGGTTAAAATGTGATCCATCGTCGTACAGCCCGGACAAAAATCCGATCGGAAATCAACAACGACCACCCCAGTCTTCGTTTCAGTTGCGTATGATTCATCTCGAATCGCTTTGATTCCGCTTGTCATCAAACCACCTCCTGATTCAATCTGGTTACAATTTGTTAGTGCTTTATTTTAGTCGCTTTGGCCTTCAAATGCAACTGATCGTCATTCAGCCGCTGTTTATCGTTTCACTTTGAAATAGACAGCCCTAACAAACCCGACTATACTAACCGTAGAATCAAATCGCGATCAAAGGAGGTGCGCCATGCTGACAACGTTTGAAATTAACACGGCTTTTTCGCAACATCGCCCCCTGCTCTGGGTGCACGGCGACCGAGCGCAACAAGTCACATTATTACCGCTACCGATTCAGCATCCGCACAAGGTCATCACCACTGTCACAGTCTGCCATGTCGTTTCAACTCACCGCCAATTGATTACGATTCGGCCCGAAAAGGCCACGATTGAAATCGTTGTCGACCGACGCCAACTTTTTCAAGATCGTGATCACCTCCTTCAAAACCTGTTACAGCGATTTCAACGGAATGCTATGTGTCAGTATCAACTTGCTGCGCTTATCACGCCATTACCGATTAACCCCGATTTGACCCAACGTTGGGCAAACCGAGTCGCTCAATTAATGATGCAACATGGTCTTCAACTTCCCTATCGTGGTTTTGATAGCGCACAATCTCAAGTTAGCGCAATTCAACCCATCCTACCAATCATTCAAGCCGGTTTAACTCACGGACATACCCCATCAACCATCGCAAAAGTGATCAGCCATCTGGACAATCTTCAAAGCTTACTACACGCTGCGGATAGTTATCTCGAGACCGATGCTGACTGTCGACTTGCTAACATTCTTCACCGACTTTACCCCACCGCCGATCACTATGAGTTCAGCCGCACCCTCATTCAAATCACACAACTTATCTTCAAAACTGATCCATCACTCGCACAACAGCTCAGACAATAATTGACACCAACTCAATCACCGATTACCGACTGATGCATTATCGGTAAGCGTGACTTTTTTACGCCACCAATATTAACCGGTGTTATCAAATTCGATTCCAATCAGATTTGAAACCGATTTCAGTTATAACACCTTCAAAAAATAGCCAAATTCCGTTATAACATTTTCAATAATTATGCAAAATAACTAAAAATAGTGAAATATATGCAACATTTTCTCCATTTTACTGAATAAAATGTTAAAATAGCATTAATATCTATTTTGAATCGACTGGAGATGATGGACTTGCTTGATTCACAATTTATTCCAACCGCGTACAGCCAGCACCAAGTGCTCTTTGTCGTCAAAACGGTTGTTTATGCTCAGATTCGTCAGACACCGCTCTCGCCGGATCTTTACACAACTGGCATCATTCAGATACAGTTGGTTTCAGATCACACAATCACTAGAAATCAAGCGACTTATTGCAACGCGATTGCACTGGCCCATCCTGATCAACCGATTCTGGTCAACCTAACGCACGTTTTTGAAACGCAACATGACGCAGTTTAGCGATTCAAACACTGGCCAGGCAAACACAATTAGCCGCTGATCCTCAGCGGAACATGACTGAGGCCCAAATTCTCGAGCAAATGACGCAAATAATTCACGAGACTGGCCTAACCCTTCGGCGAACCCGTTATCAGCGCAACGCAGTCATCAATGAACCGGTAGTCCCAGATGCCAAATCCTTATACCCCTTGATTCAGGCCAGTTTGAAGGACAGTCAAACGGTACCCGAAATTCGAGGTTATCTGGCCGCACTCTGGCACCTGTATCTGACGGTCCAAACCGATGCCACGTCATCAACAGCTACGCCTGATCAGCTTCGATTAATCAGCCATCTCACTCGATACTTCAGTGCAGACGAGCGGCAAGATGCGCTCGTCATTGCCGGACAGGTCGCCACCATTATTTTTCGCAAATATGCGCGACTCAACGAACAGCTTATCCGGTTATCATGACGAGTCGGTCTAATTGACTTTGACTAGTTTTTCGGTAATACTCACCCCAAAACCCTTTGGAGGTGACAACATGTTACACAAAACTGAATTGGAGTATGACGCAAACAATCATCTATTTTTGGATGCCTATCACGATGATGCCCAACCCTATCTCGGACTTTTAATTGACATCCACGGTGGCGGTTGGTTTCGCGGCGATAAAGACAAGGACGCGGATTGGGCCACTCGACTTGCGCAACTCGGTTACGAAGTTTTGGTACCGAACTACCGGCTAACCCCTCAAGTTTTCTATCCTGAACCGTTGCGCGACATGGATACGTTAATGACTTGGATTGCCACCAGCGACTTTAACCAAATGCCAATTGGTGTGGTCGGCTCCTCTGCTGGTGGTAACATGGCGGTTGAACTGGCAATTCGCTATGGCGTGCCTGCCGTTTCGTTATCCGGCATCTTAGATATCGATGACTGGCTGACGCAACACCAAGCCGTTGAGGCCGCTCCGGGTGATTTAGACCGCTTTAATCAACAATCTAGCGCGGCCATCAATCAAACCGGTAGCAATGACGCTTTCTACAAGTGGTTCGTTTTAAACTACTTTAACCAACGCACCGATGAACTGAGTGCTGCTACCCCGGTTCATCGAATCAGTGCGACGACGGGACCACTTTTCTTAGCCAACTCGCTAGCGGAATTCGTCCCAACGAGTGGTGTTTTAAAATTAGCTGACGCGCTAACATCTGTCCAAGTACCTTTTGTCCTCAATGTATTACCTGGAAACCGCCACGCTAAGGGTTATCTGGATGACATCTTTTCACAAATCACGGCCTTTTTGGCTACCTATCTGATTGATCAACGGCCCAAACCACAATTAGCAACTGAATAAGTTTATGAGGCCATTCAAAACCGCCCTCGCGAATACCACATCATGGTAACCACGAGGCGGTTTTATACGCCTGATTATTCGTTAACTTGTCATCCACGAAATCGAGAATTAAGCCGGGTCCTCCTCCCTTTTCAACGCTGACACCTCGATGTATGATAAAGACACTAAATCATTCTTTGGAGGAGAATTATAGTGAACCATTCCCGTGTTGAAGCATTTACCGATGCCGTTGTCGCCATTATCATGACCATTATGGTGTTGGAATTCAAGACCCCCAACATCACCTGCATTTTCAGCAATTATCGCTGATACGCCCTATTTATTTGCTTACATTGTCAGTTTTCTCTTCGTTGGCGTTGCTTGGTACAACCACCACTACATGTTCGCGATTGCGACCCGCTTAACCAAGCGTGTTTATTGGGTCAATAACGCCTGGTTACTGGCGATGTCATTCCTACCCGTTGCCACCGCTTGGGCCGGCGAATATTTAAACGAACGGGGTCCCGAATACTTCTACCTCGGTGTTTTCTTCGTTTGGAGCATTGCTTACTGGTTGTTAACCCGCGTACTGATTGCCGAACACCGTGGTACCTCGGTTGCTGAAAAATTGGCTGCCATGCCACCGTACCGGTTTATGAACAGTTGGCAGTTACCCACGTTTACGGCGATTTTAGCGGTGCTGGTCTACTTTTTCCCACCAGCCTGTTTGATTGCGACACTGGGTGAATTGATCTATATGGCGCTGCATACTAGCGGATAGTGATCAGGTTGTGTAACAGTGTGCGAAGCGGTTAGAAGCCGATGTGTAAGCCCATTAATTAAAAATCTACACTTTCTTCTACAACATAAAAAGCACTGCAGACACCCAGTTTGGCGTGTTTACAGTGCTTTTTTGCTGTGCAGTTATTGAATCTCATGTGGTTTACCATAGTAGTCACCTTGACGCAACGCAATCTCGTGGTCATCCAACAATGCCTCATCTTCTGCCGTTTGCACACCAGTCGCAACGTAGCGCAAATTGTAGTCCTTAATCTCGGCTTGCCAAGTTTGAAAGCGGGTCTCTAATTCAGAATCGGTTTGAAGATCCCGGAAATCAGCCATGTGGAACTTCACTTCTTGAGCTAACGGCAATAACGTTGCCACATTGGCAATATTGGTTTGGTTAAGCGAAACCCCATCCAAACTCAACTCGATGCCGTGCTCGGTATACGTTTTGAGTTGAGCGGTCAACTGGGCCATATCAACGTCATCAGTTAACGTTGTCGTATCCAATTCGACAACAAATTTAACGGGTAACAATTCTGGTTGTAAGTTAAATAGGGTCGTTGCCATTGCGGGATTTAAAATCTGTTCTGGCGACAGGTTAAATGACACAAAGTTAACCTTCAACGCTAACTTCTGGGCCGTTAGCTTTAACAAAATCGCCTGAATCCCAACAATGATTTTACTATAATCAAGTGGTGCAACCCAATTACCCGCATCATATTCACGGATGATAAATTCATACCCGTACAATGAACCGGTAAAGTGGTCTAATTGTGCTTGAACAAAATATCGATACATTTGCTTATCCCCCTAACAGTTCATTGGTTAACGTCCTCAACGACATGACCAAATTTGTAGTCGGTGTTTGCGTACAGCCACCCATCACCTTGAGTGGCTGTGGTGATCAACGCCGACTGACCGTGTGTGCCAGTACTCCTCCAATTGGCCACAAGGTACCTTTATTATTACACGTCAAAATGAATGATGACACACCCGTTGCGCGTCTCAAAATAGTGAACTTTTTTGCAAATTGTTAGAACGAAATCTTGTAAGAACAACTTTACACACCTATTTTAATAGTTAAATAATCAAAAATTACTCATTAAGGCTAAACTGGGTGCTTTCTTCAATCCAAATTACGTCCATTATTGAGACGCCTTAACGATTTGCCATGCCGTACTCACGCTAATGTTACACGCTACCGCAATCTGCCGATAGGTTCGTCCCATTGCGCGTAATTCAAGCACTTGTTGCTGATCAATGCGGTGTACAGGCTGGTGAGGCTGAGCATTAGCCGGTTCAGCAACCTGCCTTGACGATTCTGTGATTAAGGGCTGTGGTTCAGTCAGACGGAGAACTTTCTTGCCCCGAACGTCGCGTAATCTCCGAATCACCTCATGGGTGGTGAGCGCATCCCAAAGTGCATCATGTGGCGTTGAATTGATCACGTTCAATAGACCAGCAACCCCGCTTAACGGTAAATCATAGTGATTATTTTGGCGGCCAACGTTACTTCGATTGATCACATCACTCATATATTGAGAGCCATCGAATACCTGCAGCGGTTGTTTCAAAACGGCTTGTTCGGCCGCATTGAAGGCATCATAGTGCACCGTGAATAAGTTGATCAGGTACTTTAAATCGTTCGCCTGATTCCAAAACACCAGTGGCAGGCCCGGCTGCAGCACGACCTCAATTACCGCTCGCAAAACATCGATAATGGCCGCTTCACGCCGATACTCAGCTAACGAGAGGCCCGTCTTTTGTAATCCAATCAGCGTTTGAGCAGCCGAAAAATGTGGATTATCCAAAAATCGATTGAGATAAGTCGTCGTTCGGTGCCCATCCGCAAACCCCAACGCACTAATTTGAAAAATACTCTGATTAACGCCATCAACCGTCACCTGCTGTAATAGTTGGTCGCTACCGGCTTGCTGTGTGCGGTAGTAGCTGCCAAACTCACAATCAACCACAATGTACCGTGCCGGAATTTCGGTCAACTGTTGGCAAGTCATGATTAACTGCGCTGGCATCGGTTGGTCGATTTTGGGCAGTGATGGATAACCTAATTCCATTAACCAATCGACATCCGTCAGTTCTGCTGGTTTGTGCCCAATTCGATTGATCTTGCCGGTACCTAGAATCAATGGTTTGGTTTCAGAAAAGGCAATCTGGACCTGTTCCCGAGCGTTACACGTGATGCCGACCACTAAGTTCGTCACTTTCGCCATTACCGTCAGCTGACGGTCAGTCAGTTTTAACACCGGCCAGCCCACTAAATATAAGTAACGGCCATCATTTGGCGTTTGTCGTTCGATCAATGCAATTTGCATGCGTTCTTTGCCACTCCGTTCACTTGCGTTTTTGCACATTATCACAGATTGACCTCATATAACAAGCGAACAGCTCGTTTGACCGAACGACTGAGTGGGTACACCAATTTGAACAAAAAGAACCGGCGTTAGAAACACACCAGTCCAATTCTTGTTAGCGCTTACATTTACTGATCCACTAAAAGGTCACCCTAAACCGATGGTACCTCCACCTGAGCAAGCTGCCATTCAGACTGATCAGCAATCGTTCGCCGTCGACCAACTCGCGCTAAATGCGCTTCAATGCTTCGATTCGTAGCCTTTCGTAGCCCGCAACTTTGATGAAACGGCCGGTGCTTAACCTGCGACTGCCAGTACTGAATATCTTCAGCAATTCGTAACCGATCTTCGTCTCGATAATCGTGCTTCAGGTACCCTTCCACTGAAGTAAAAGCCGCTGTGTGCCACGCATTAT
Source organism: Secundilactobacillus similis DSM 23365 = JCM 2765 (assembly GCF_001311075.1). Lineage (GTDB taxonomy): Bacteria > Bacillota > Bacilli > Lactobacillales > Lactobacillaceae > Secundilactobacillus > Secundilactobacillus similis. The sequence goes on along the minus strand of NZ_BBAD01000016.1, from coordinate 20,942 downwards.
CGCCAATAAACTGACTTCTCGTTGGCACCCAATCGCCAGCAACTTCTCGAGAAACCTGAAAGATTCGTTGGACTTGTCCCACGCCATACGGTGGTAGGACATCATCCGCCATTCCCGGATGATCATACAGGTACGGTGCCAGTGGAATGACGATCAGCGCCGTGGTTAAATGCCGTTGCCCCTTTGGATCAATGTTTAAGCCGAATTGTAAATCATCTGATAATCGGTAATTCAACAAACTCCCATCTGTCCGCTGAACCGTTACACACCAAAGATAGTCTGTCATACAACACGCCCCCCTAATCTACTGATTGATAATCGTTTTGATTATCGACCATTTTATCATACAATTCCGGCTTTGGTTATTGAAAATGGGTTCTGGAGTATTTTTCATGGCGTAATTGCTGAGTTTGAAAATAGACTTATGATAGTTAGCCATATCAATTTCCAAAACAACCAGCTTCATTTGAATTCAGTGATACCCCCATCAACTAAGAACAACGCGCCATTAATCGAAAATAAAAAGCCCGCTAACTCTGAAGTTAGCAGACTTTCATTTTAAGATACCCGATGCAATTCACTTAAGCGGGTGACGGGAATCGGACCCGCGACACAAGCTTGGGAAGCTTGGATTTTACCACTAAACTACACCCGCAATTAACAACAGAAACAATCTTATCATATAAACCGCACTTTGTCAGCCCTTTTTTGCATAAAAATGAGTTTTTTTCAGAAAAGATGGTTTCCGTTGCTGAAATGACTAGTTATATCTGAACTCGATGCGCGGTTTATTCAGCCTTAACTTTAGCTGGTTTTGCTGGTTGCGCATCGTCTTTCCGGACGATTGCCCGGTTGTTAAGTTCACCAACCAGAATTCGATCTTCCGGATCAAAACTAAGAATATGAATGAGTACTGAGTTTTCATAAACCTTCTCAATTTCGCCTTCGAAATCGTGCTCAAAGGAACCGAACTTTTTGCCCTTTACGTAATCGCCAATCTTGTGTTCTTCTGCCATTGGTTGTGTGTCCTCCACTTAACATGATGAGAAAGATAATACCAAATTCAACTTGAGAATACAAGGATTTTTAAGGGTTTTTAAAATTATTTTGTGTAATCGCTTACTTAAACTGGCTATCTCGGGTTTTAATCGCCCTTTTTCGATTTTATTAGACACGATTCTAGTTACTAGTTTCAAACACTGCCTAAAAAGTTAAATAATTTCTGTGTTCCACTAAAGCCAGTCGTCGCTAACCGATCGAACATGGTACACTTAATTTAAACCGGTGGCGACCAACGCTGCCAACAACTGATTTCAAGGACGTGACTGTCATGTGGCTTCTCATTCACTTTATTAGTTTAATTCTATTAATTCCGTTCACAATTATTGGCCTAAGTCGCCATTCAGAAAAACGAATCGCCCAATTTTTGATACTTAACCGATTAGTTTACCTATCGCTACTCATTAGTGGCGTGGTCTTAGTGATCCGAACCTTCCAACACGCGCCAATGCTGGTCAGTTTTAAGGCTCTACTTGAAGTGTTCGTGGTGATTTTAATTGAACTCACTTTTGGTCGTAAACAGGAGCGGACCCTCTCAAAACGGTGGTTGACCGGTTTCATGATTTTAGTGCTCTTAACTGCCGCATTGGGGATTTGGTTAACGTTGCAATCAATCTAATTCACAGACAAATAAAGCGGGTATCAAACGTTCGCACTTGTGCGACGCTTGATACCCGCTTTTATTTGAAGCAAATTTTGATGTGTTGGTCTGCTATAACTAAGCTTTTCCCCGCGCCTTCAACGCTAACGCCAAGGAACGATCCACCAAGACCGACTGTGCATCGACAATCGGCATATTTGTGATGGGTTCGCGTTCCTGAGCTAAGGAAAGTTCCGTACAGCCCAAGATCACAACGTCCGCACCACTCTCATCAAACATCTGTTGGACAAGACCGTGAAAAAGCTCACGGTCAACGTGATCGTTATCCTTGATGTCATCATAAATTAAATGATTGGTTTTGGCTTGAACGGCCTTACTTGGCCGTAGAAATTCATAACCAGCTGCCATAATTTCTTCATCATAGATGTGGTCTTCGATCGTTCCCTGAGTGGCAACGATGCCCACTTTCTTAGCTGCAGGATACTTGGACTTGATCTCAGCCACAGCTTCTCTTGGCATATGCAAAATCGGAATATTCGTCACCGCCGTCAACGCATCGTAGAAGTAATGGGCCGTATTACACGGTAACGCGAAAAAATCGGGTCCTAACGCGCTCTGCTGCTTAAAGTCGGCCTGCAACACCGGTTCCGGGTTCGGCTGGCTGTGGTCCATAATATACGCTGTCCGGTCTGGCACCGTGGCGTGATTGACTAGAATGTAGTTCAAATAATCCTGATCCTGATGGGCTGGTGTGCGAAGGTTAAGCTGATGTACGTAACTTTCGGTTGCCATGGTCCCCATACCACCAATAATCGTAAAAAAGTGTTCCATCTCGCATCACCCTTTGTTTTCAGCGAAGTAACGGTCAAAGTTTTTCGTGTAGTTATGGTTCATCCATTTAATCAATGCCCAACGCTTGAGGTTCATATCCTCACTGTATTCGTAAGTCGTGCCGTAACGATGAGCGGCAATCAGTTTCAACGCCCGTTCCTTATCGGCATTTTCCCGCGCATACTTCTTGAAGACCTTCACTGGAACCCCTAGCCAAAGCGCGTGCTTTGATTCGTCTTGGTTACCGTACACCGTTGGTTGATCGGCTAAATCTTGTTTGACGTAGTCTTTAACGACCCAGTCGGCCAAGTTATAGCCATTCAGCGTGACGAAGAAGCTGCTCCGGCCTTGTCGAAGGTTGATTTCAAACAACTTGAAGGTGTTATCCCGCGAGTCGTATTTCATGTCAAAGTTGGCATAACCTGTGAAGTCGATGGCTTCCAAGAACGTCTTGATCTGCTGGTAGATGGCCTCGTTATATTCAGGCAAGATGGCCACGTAGTTTCCGATAGCAGATGGTGCTGGATCTTCCAACAATGGGTGACCCAAGCACATCATCTTTACGTGGTGGTGTTGGTCAACGTAGGCGTTTAACACCCGCATGTTGCTGTCATCACCAGGGATGAAGTCTTGGAGGATAAAGTCGCCAGTATACCCGTTAGCGTATGAGGCATCCAAGATTTTATCGAACTCGGCCCGTGATTGGATCCGGAAAGCCTTCTTCCGGCCTTCAAAGTGCACGTCCAACCAAGCAACAGAATCGGCCGGCTTCAACGCAACCGGGTAATCAAACGGCTGATCAACCACCGTTTGACTGTCGTGTTGGTCCTTTGAAATCGTCCGCGTTGCCGGATATGGCAACCCGTATTGATCACAAATTTCGTAGAAGCGTTCCTTGTTGTTCAAATGCTTCAGCAAATCGTAATCAATGTACGGACAAACAAAGACGTCTGATAACTCATCCTTATGTTTCGCAATCAATTCGGCATAGCCGTCACCACAACCGATCAAAATCACGGGCTCTTTGTGGTCGCGGTAACGTTCCTTGATTCTGCGCATGCTATCGATCCAAACGGGATCCTCACTGAAGCCATCGATCAATTCCAGATCAACAACCTTCGTGTAACGCGTTGGTGCCAGTTGAATCGACGCAATTGCCTTAACGGGACGGTGATAAAGTTGATACAGTGACCGCGCCATCCCGTAGACGTTAAAATCACTTCCCAATAGAATTGGGGTAAATTCTGGTGTTTGTTGCATGTTAAAGCTCCTTCACAGCATTTTTCGCAATCGTGACATCGGTTGGGTACGGCGTGTTGACACCATTTACCTTTTGGTAGGCATCCTCACCCTTCCCGGCCAACACGACGATGTCGTCTGGGGTACTCATGTTAATGGCCGTTTCAATGGCCGTTTGGCGATCCATCACAAACTGAACGGTGACCCGTTCGTGGTCAATGTGGGCGTCAATGGCGTCCGCAATCACCTTGGGGTCTTCATAACCGGGATCATCAGTCGTCAAAATCGCTACGTCAGCCTCTTCACTCAACGCTTTACCAAAGCCTTCTCGGCGACTAACGCCTTTGTTACCAGTACTGCCGATTACAACGATCACCTTACCGGCGTGGGTCTGTTGATGTAAGAATTGCAGCAACGCCTTTAGGCTCGCATAGTTGTGCGCGTAATCGATGTAAATTGTGCCGTGATCCGGACTCGTGACCATTTCCATCCGACCAGGGACGTGAACATCGACCAACGCTTGTTTGATTTCAGTTGACTTCGCCCCTGATAACGCCCCCGCCATAATGGCACTGACGGCGTTACTTTCGTTGTAGTCACCTGGTACGTGCAGTTCGTAGGTTTCATCAAGTGCTAGTGCTTTAGCTTTGTCCGACAAGGCCGTCACCGCAAAATCACTTTGGTGAAGATCTTCGTTCACGTTCTTAAACGTGACGTCAAGGTCGAGTGGCAGTGCCAGCTTAGCCCCTTCACGTGCGTACAGGTAAATTTGCTCTGGCTCAGTCGTTGCCTTCGCCGTTTGGTAAACATCCAGTAATTGGGCAGTCTCGGCGTTAATGATGCACGTTCGGGAGTTCACCAGTAACTGTTCTTTACAATGCAGATAATCAGCAAAAGTTGGGTGTTCATTTTCACCAATGTGATCTGGTGTGATGTTTAAAAAGATGCCGACATCAAAAGTCAGGCCGTATACCCGGTTCTTCTTATACGCCTGTGAGGACACTTCCATCACAAGGTGGGTCATCCCATTGTCAACGGCTGACCGCATATCGTGAAAGAGATCAAGGGACTCTGGGGTGGTTAAATCCGACTTAAACTTATCGGCTGGCTTGTTGCCAACGATACGATCAATCGTTGAAAACAACGCCACATGATTATCAGTGTGTTGTTTTTCAATGTGATAAGTGAAGTACGATGAGGTCGTCTTCCCCTTAGTGCCCGTAAAGGCAACGATAAAGAGGTCGTTTTGCGGATAACCGTAAAAAGCTGCCCCTAACAACGCCATTGCTTTTTGAATATTGGTCACAATAATGCCGGTCAGACCAGCGCCCGCTTCGTCATACGCGGTTTCAGCAACGTAGGCTGTTGCCCCCGCTGCCTTGGCACTCGCCAAATAAGCGGGTTTAAAGTTACCTTTGCAAAAGAACAACGTGTCAGCGGTGACCTGTCGAGAATCGTAGGTCACGTGTTGAAACGTTTGCGTAGACGCTGGTTGCGTCGTTTGAATGAGTAATTGATGTTCGTTTAATAAAGTCAACGCTTGGGTCATATCAAGTGACATTGGCTTTGATTCATCTCCTAAATGCTGTTTCGTTAGGTCGCCGTTCATGACGACCCCAACAACAGTGCTTTCGTTAGCCCCAATAAGTGCTAACTCGATTGCGTTGCGTAGGCAAATCACCTACTTAGCGCACACTCCATTATTTCACGTTTGCTCGAAAAAAGAAACCGGCTTACGCCCGGCGACCGTAAATGGGTTGACGGGTGCAAGCCGGTTTCAATTAACTAGGCTCTAGTTAGCAACTGGAATCTTGTCGATGTCCGTGCGACGAACCTTGCTTACCGTATCCGCTGAAGTGTCTTCTGGGAAGTAAACTTGGTACCACAAGATAAAGGTGTAAATGGTAAAGATCTTTTGCATGCTAGACTTACCATTAATGTGTTCTTGTAAAATTTCAAGTAAGGCATCCGTGTTAAAGAACTTCTTGGCAACGTCAGAGGTGAAGGCCTCTTCGATCCGAGTCCGGTACTTGTCTTCTTTGATCCAAGAAGCGATTGGTGATGGGAAGCCTAACTTTTCCTTCTTAGCAACCCGTTCTGGGAGTTCAGAAAGTGCGGCCGTCCGCAGTGAAACCTTGGTTTCGGTCCCGCGAATCCGCGTCTTGATTGGCATCGTGGCTGCAAACTTAGCAACTTCTTTATCAACCAATGGCGTCCGAACTTCCAATGAGTTACACATACTCATCCGATCGGCCTTGTGCAAGATGTCGTAAGGTAACCAGGTGTTGATGTCAAAATACTGCATCTGGGTCATCTCATCCTTACCCTTAACATCATCAAAGATGTGCTTCGTGTAGGCCCCGGCATCCATGTTCAAGCTTGGATCCTTTAAGATTCGGTCACGATCATGGTAGTCAAAGACGTAGTTGACCCGGTAGTAACGTTCGCTCAGTGGTTGCGCCCCACGAACGAGGAACCGACGACCATGGAACCGTGGTAAGTTAACCACAGCTGCGCCAAGCAACCGGCGAATGCCAGCTGGGACCCACTTTTGGTAAGTTTCAAATGGCTTGGCTTCAAGGTAGGTGTTGTAGCCACCGAAGAATTCATCGGCCCCTTCACCAGATAAGGCAACCTTCACGTGTTCGCGGGTCCCCTTTGAGAGGTAGTAAAGTTGCATGGCTGATGGGTTAGACAGTGGTTCGTCCATGTAGTACATGATGGTTGGTAAGATGTCAAAGTAATCGTCACCGGTCATCGTTAATGGCGTGTTTTGTTGCTTGATTTCCTTGGCAAATTCGGTTGACCAGCTCAATTCACTGTATTTTGAATCATTAAACTAACGAGAATGATTGAATTGGCTTTAACTTGGCCGCTTCGTTCAAGACGTAGCTGGAATCGATCCCACTTGACAGGAAACTCCCAACTTCAACATCGGCGATCATATGTGCGTCAACTGATTCGTCCACGATCTTGCGAATCTTCTTGGCGTCTTCTTCGATCGTTTGGTTTTCATCGATATGGTCGTAGTTGAACCGGTAATATTCATGGGTCTCAGTTTGACCATTGTGGTGTAAGAAGTAGTGACCTGGCAACAACTTGAACACGTTTTTGAACATCGTATCCTTTGAAGGGATAAATTCAAAACTCAAGTGAATGGCCAACAGATCCTTATTAAATTCTTTGTTGAACTTTGGGTGTTCCAAGAAGGCTTTAATTTCGGAAGCCCACAGGAACGTATCGCCGTCATCATAGTAGTACAATGGCTTGATACCAAAATGGTCGCGGGCGCCAAAGACGTCACCGGTCTTAGAATCATAGATGACAAAGGCATACATGCCCCGCAACTTTTGTAGCAGGTCAGCTCCCCAAGCATCGTAACCATGAATCAAAACTTCTGAATCCACGTCAGTCCGGAATTCGTAACCGAGGTCTTGTAATTCCTTCCGAATATCTTGGTAGTTATAAATTTCACCGTTAAAGGTTAAAACTTTGGTTTGGTCTTGGTTATACATTGGTTGCTTACCGTGAGCAAGGTCAATAATTGACAACCGACGGAAGCCCATCGTAGCCTTGTCATCACTAAAGTAAGCCTCATCATCGGGTCCCCGGTGACGAATCCGGTTCGCCATTTTTACGATCGTATCACTTGGAACGCCTGATTGGTTAACATAACCAACGAATCCACACATGTTGATATCCCCTTTTTATCCTGCTATTTACGCTTACATTGTCGAAGGTCTCGGTGCGCCTTCTGTGATTACGGTGCGTGATCCTTGCCGACGACGCGTGGTCGATCGACCCGTAATCAAAAACATGCTTTATTTTAGCAAAAAATGGCGCACAATACTACTAAACATGTACTAGCATAACGTTTTCTTTAAGTGTCGCCAAATGAAAGCGCTACGATATTATTCAAACCCCAAATGCTGTATAATAAAAGTGAACACGAAATGGAGGGATGACAATGGATAATTTAATTTTCTTCAACCCCGGTGATTCAATTGGGAACTTCCACGATTACGATGAAGCTGTGAGAACAGCGCAAATCTATCGGGAAGCTAACCACGTGCAAGATGGCCACGTGCTGGTCGTTAAAGGCGTTGATAATAAAGCGTTCGACATCTTTTTAGCCGATAACGAAATCACTCATCAAAATGAAAATGGTGATGATTCTAAGGCGTATCAGGTCTCAAAAGAAGTTTAGTGTGTGAAATGAAGCGTTGAGAGCGCAAAGCGCAAGGGCCAATCAATAGCAAGTCGCCGTTCTCGGCTTTTGCTAATTACCTTACGCGTAGTTCTCCACCTGTAAATTTCCAATCTCAAAAAACAGCCTCAAAACCGCACCCGGTTTTGAGGCTGTTTCACGTAAGGCAAATCAAACTGCTCACCATCCGCGGCCGTCACACTTAAAAAATGATCTCGATCATACCGCTGAAGCACAACTGGCACACTAGCCGTCACCGATGCATGATCATTTGCTAGCATAATCGTCGTTGCAGAAGCCTCACTAATTTGATAACCGATTTTAGCCAGAAATTGCTCAATTTCGGCAGTCCGATCACCAAGCCTTAACTCGCGCACATCACTAATTAATAATCGCACGAAACACATCCCTCATTTTTATCATGTCGTTAACACAAATTGTTGTGCAACAAACAGGTTGGCTTTAAATCCCACTAAATCATCATAGGCCAGCGCCTTCGTCGGCACGGACACGATTCGGGAAGACAGTTCGCGCAACGCCTGCAAAAAGCGTTTCTGTAACCGGCGATTTGCCAGTGGCAATGAGCGCGAAATCAGTTGATTGGCCTGATAATAACGTTGGATTTCGTGTCGCAACAACCGCGTCACCGTGTTGACCTGAGCAAAATCCTGTCGCTTTCGGGCGCCCAGTTCAACCTGCTCAATTCGAGATTGCCAGTGATTAAAAATCCGTTGAATTTGCCCACGAACGTCTTCTAAGTGTGAGAAATCAAGCTGATGGTTGATCACGGTTTGCTAACGCCTGTTTACCCTTTTCGGTCAAGCCGTTAATAAAGTGACCGGCATCAATATACCCTGCCGCAATCAAGGGCTTTGGATCGCCGCCAATCACGTTGTCACAGTAATCCACAAAGTAACTTGGGCTAGTCCCCGGTTCAACCTTACCCGTTGCAATCGCGTCTAAAATGTTGTAATCCGTTGCTGTTAGTTCCATCATCCGACACCTCCAAATTAATTATGTAGAGAATAAGTCGAATTGGGGGAATAATCAAGTCAAACGATTGTTAATGATAATCTTGAACGCACAAAAAAAGCTCTGCTAAACTTAATTAGCAAAGCTTTAATGAATCATTGATTCGGTATGTTAATTATGCCCCGAGCAGGATTCGAACCTGTACTTGGTTGCCCAAACAGCGACCTGAACGCTGCGCGTCTGCCAATTCCGCCACCGGGGCATCAAACAACAGAAATAATCATACCGTATCATCAGTGGTTTGTAAAGGCCTATTTTGGCAAAGTGATGACGGTTCCATAACCGTGAACGATTAAAAACTTAGGTGCAACACTCATGCGAACCACTTCCGTATTAAACGACACATTAACGATTCCGTCGCCACCACGCGCCTTCGTTTTTTGAAAGAGTTGCTGTTTGGCATCTTCAAATAGTTGATCAAATAATTCAAATTCATCCGGTTTTTCGGACGTTAACATTTTATGGCACGTTACAGCCACCACACCTTTAATGACGTGTGCTTGGTTAAAATCACCTGTCGACATAAACATCGAATCACCCCTCTGACGTCATTATACCGGTTAATTGGGCAAGAGAGAACGCTTTTATCCAGAAGCATCAACTTTTGAAGCTGACTAAAAAACAAATCAAGCAGTACACCGTCTTTAATAATGCCGTAGCTAATTTTTAACCACGCCAAGTGACAATCCACTTCATATTTCGAATAATGTTTCTTATCCATATCACTAAGCATATAAATAATTGGACAAGCAAAATCAAGCGGGGTACAATGAATTCGACTAATGATTAAATTGTCCATCACAGACCGTCATGAATTGATGACGATTTACCTAAAACTCTTAGAAAGAAGGCGCCACTATGTCCGATACGACTCCTCGTTTACTAGACGATCAGCTCTGTTTCGCATTCTACAACGCTAGTAAGACGTTCAATCACTTTTACCAAGAGGCTTTGAAGCCTTTCCACCTCACCTACCCACAATACATCGCCATGTTGGCTCTCTGGGAGAAGTCACCCATGACGGTTCGTGAATTGGGCGAACACCTTAATCTTGATAGTGGGACGTTAACCCCACTGCTTAAACGTCTGGAAAGCATGGGTTGGGTCACCCGAACCCGTAGCCAACAAGACGAACGACACGTGAACATTGAAGTCACTGAATTTGCCCAAAACCAGCGTGATGAAGTTTACAGCCGGGTCAACGCCTGCGTGGACTTCTTGAAGCTAGATGGCATCGATTACGACCAATTCATGAAGCAAATTAACAGTGTTATCGGCGAACTGAACACGATCAATCACGATCAATTGATTCACGGTGTCACTGAATAACTGACAATAACGAACAGCGGGCTCACCGTCACCATCCAATTGGAATGATGACGGTGAGCCCGCTTTTTATGCCTACTCAGCCTACTTGTGCCAAAGAAAATTCTTTGCCGCTTGTTGTGACGCAAACGGTCCCGGAATTGTTGAAACCCCACGATGATTACCGAAGTAGTCTTCGTTGAAAATGATATCGTCCCCATTCGGCATTTCAAAACGTTGTTCTGGTTCGAACGCTTCGCCTAAAACATCGGTGTTGATGATACTATTCTTGAAGTTGCCGAGTAGCTCGTACAAGTTCGTTTTCACCAATGGCTTGCCATCTTTTTCAACAAGTTCAAACTCGACCTTATCTTGGTCATCCACTAACTTATGATCCTCCTTCTTCCAAGCTTGAGCCCCGTTTAAATAAACGTTACCGCTGGCCCAAACTGGTAGATGCCCGAAGTGATATGGCTGCAAGTCTGCCATGTCATTCTCCACCGCTGGTTGACCTTCGATTTTTTTAAATGGCGCATACCATTCATCATAAGTTGGGTAATCATCAAAGACGTAGGTGCCAACTTTTTCATTGGTCGCCGGTGTCGTATCGGTTACAGGCCATTTTTGGATGAAGATATTGTTATAGAACCGATCATCGCCATGCAGAATCGTCATGAACCCGGCAACTTCCGTCCGGTGTGCAATGTGATACGGCGTATATCGTGGTTGCGGTTCACCCTTACCCGGATGATCCGTACCAGCACCAACTAGTGTAAATGACCCTAAAATCAAGTTATGAACGATAGCTAACCCCTGGGTTGGAATCCGCAATGAGCCCTTCGATAAAAGTAAGTTATTATCGATCAATGTCGGGCCGTGACTCACTTCGACCCAAATATCTTGACTCTCCATCGCACCCTTCAAATGTGGCGCAGTCCCATCAGGCGCATAGTTGTGATCAAACAGGTTTTGCGTGATCCGGGTACCTTGCGCTTCCCAGTCACACCATAGCCCCATCGTTGAGTGATCGAAGTGGTTACGACGAATAATGACATCGATTGCCGCATGGAGTTTGATGCCGGCAATCTCGGCACCAGCTAATTCTTGCATGTTGTTAATATGGTGGATATGATTATCTTCAATTAAGCTAAATACCCCGCCCTGACGACCAACGATTCCATCTTGTTCACAATCATGAATGTTGCACCGCCGGATGACGTGATGGCCAATATTTTCTTTATACCAACCATGATATTGCCCGCGGCAGACGGCATCCCGTTCCATTTGAGTGGGACTCTTAACGTGCTTGTAAGTGAAGTAGTGATCGTTATCAGGATCCTTGTACTTACCTAGCGAAATCCCAGCACAACGTGAATGACTGATATCACAGTCTTCAATAAGCCACCCTTTTGACCAGTGCGGACCAATCATGCCATCTTGGTAAGCGGCAGGTGGCGCCCAAGTTGTCGCGGCTTTATTGATTGCAAACCCACTGACCGTAATGTAATTTCTGCCGGTTGCTTGTGGCCAAAACACCTCACGCCGAACATTGATATCAACTGATTCCTTAGTTGGATCCTGACCTTGGAAATTAGCATAAATAATCGTCTCATGCCGTTCTTCGTCTTGTTCGGTGTACCATTTATAAACAGAATGCTTTTGATCCCAAGACCGGGCATAAACGTCACCCTTCAAACAGTCATCTAAAGTCTCGGTTTCGTAAAATTGACGATCATTCATATAAACGGCACCTGTATGCTTATTGACGGGTCCGAGGTACCAGTCGCCGATGATATATGTGGTATATGGGTTGTAGTCGCCAAATAAGTTATTATTGATTCGGGTCACCCAAACATTATCTTTGTATCGTTTCCAATCAGTGACTTTTTCAGCACCGGTGATAATTGCCTTCAATGGTTCCACACTGCGGTACGTAATTGGCGCATCTTCAGTGCCGGCATTGACCGGATTAACGTTTTCACGATAGGTCCCCGGATAAACTAAGACCTCATCACCAGCGGCAGCAACACGTGCCGCGTCATTGATTAATTTATAGGGTGCCTTTTCAGTACCGTTTCCATCTCGAATGGCGTTGGCATTAACATAAATTTTCACGTTTGAAACCTCCTGATTTCAAAGCATTTTTATTTCAAAGCAGTGAGAAACACTGTCTATTCTGTAAACGCTTTCTAAAGCTAGTATAATTAATTGGTTTAGTCAATTCAACATTAGATAAATTGCTTCCACTACTACTTGTTGGCAAAGCATCGCAATCGCAGTCATATGAAATCATAAAAAATCACCTTATCATAAATTAATAAGGTGATTTTACGATATCGCAAATTAAGAATAACCGGATTTTAAATAAAATGTAACCGCTTACTGAAGGTTAATTGCTAACACAACGACCTGTCTGGGACGTTCGGCGGAAGTTTTTCGAAACCCACATGCGAGAACTCGGTATTTTTGATGAGCGTCATATTTTTCTCGGTACTAATTTCTCAGTTGAAAGTGGCTACCAAGTTGGCAATCTTATTGCTGAAAAATACGAGGAGACTGGTGTCATCCCCGAGGCCTTCTTAGTTGCATCTGATCCCTTAGCAGTTGGTGTTCTACAGGCCTTTAACGAGCACCAGATTCAAGTGCCTGATCAAACCGCCATTATCAGCATCAATGATATTGATGTGGCCAAATACGTCTCACCGCCACTAACCACCTACCACTTAAACGTTCATGTGCTAGGCCAAACTGCGGTTGAAGCGCTTAGTGATACCGTGAACGCCCCTGAACAGGCCAAGCGAACGATTTTACTGAGTTCAAAAATAGTCTACCGAAAAAGTTTTCCTGAACCAGTTTCAACAACATCACGTTAACCTAAAACAAAGTTCCCCAACTGACCAAATCAGTTGGGGAACTTTGTTTTTAGCTTTGTTAGCAGTAAATGGAATTACCTAGCTAACTCAGCTTGTATTTAATTGTGCCTACCGCAACATAACCGCCATTCCAGCCATCGCAATCGCATTATTAAGCATGTGCACGCCAATGGAGGTGGTTAAGTTGTTCGTTTTCAAATAGACCGTTGCCAAAATGCCACCTAAACAGGCGTAGATCAAGAAGCTGACCGGATTACTACTTGCGTGACCAATTGAAAAAGCCACCCCACTAAAAATTACCGGCCACCAAAACTGGTTGGTCTTGAAGAAGGCGTTCACCAAGTAACCCCGAAACAGTAGTTCTTCGAGAATCGGTGACATCACCACGCCGGAAAACATCAGTAAATAAAACGTCCAGTGATCGCTTTTTAATAGGTCGATAATGGCTTGATTATTCGCCGTTTCGGTTTGGCTGAACAATAACTGGTTGAGCATATTTAACCCTATTTCGATAACAAAAAAGCCAATCCAGCCAATTGCAATCATCCGCCAATCCGGACCCGTTAGTCGTCGCCAAATTGGCCCAGTCGTCACCCGCTTCAGCGCAAGCCAAACGAGCCAAATCACTAACGCATAACCGGCAATATAACCAACTGCCAGTAAACTACGCCCCAGAATCGAACTGGCAGGTAATTTTTGAAACCCGAGTAACAACACGGGTGGCAGTTGAATTAACACAAAAAAGCTAATGAAAAGTAAGATCCGCGTCCACAGCGACGGGCGTGCCGCTGGGCGAGAATCAGGAAGTCCAGACATGTCGTCACCTCAATCATGTTTATTGGTCGACTTTATCCGCCGATTTGGTGGTTACTGACCCATCCTCATCATCATCTTCATCCGCCGAAAGTCGTTTCGTCAACGGCATCAGTTTGAGATAGAGAATCGTCACTAACACCATCGATACCATCCATGCGATAAACCACACCACCATGGTGCTCATCGCGTGAGGTGGCCACGTCCGAGTCAGGTAAACCGTTGTCCCAATAATGGTCGATGGTACAACAACGATAATTAGGTATATGAGTGCTTTCACGTTAATCCTCCGTTACTAAAAATTAATGAAAGTCTTCGGCCATGTAACGTTCCAAAATAGCGGTCACACCATAAGTCTTGAAACTACCAAGTTCGAGGTAATTCACATCAGCATAAGCTAATTTAACCTGAACGCGAGCCGTTAAATCGGTAGCATCAACATCGTTAAGTTGCAACTTTTATTCTTCAACGCGGCGATAAAACCAGTATACGTTTTTTCGCGCTTTCCTGGATGGATCCCGAGACTCACAACTTGGTCCTGTTTAAAGGCCCACTTCAAGGTAGCTTTTAAAACTGAATGGTGCGCTAAATCAAGGTCCGTCGTGATGGCATCAATCTGCCAAACATCGCTATAGTGCCGTTCACGGGCTAACGCCATAATGGCAACCAGTGATTTTAAATAGTCCGATTGTGCGATCACCTTCGTAATGGTGTTTAATCGCAGCACAATCAGGCCATCCACCGCGCCGTTTTGATTGATGCGTTTGATCAAACCAAACTTCTCATCAACCGCGATCACGTTGCCCGTTAAAAAATGCCGTTCATCGCCGTAACGAAATAACGACACCAACCGGCCTGTTTGTTGTGCTGACAGTAACTGTTCTTGAATAGTTTCCATAACGTTGGTCCTCCGTTAACTCTCTCACAGAAATTTTAATCGGCATAAATTTAGTTGCCGATAACCGATAAATTGCCTAGCTACGATTGTCATTTTAACACACAATGACCAATAACACGGCGCATGGCCTTCGAATTTCCGACTTCTCTTAGCAAACTTTCATTTCAAATTAGCAGACCATTTTTCAGCCACTTTCAAGTTAAACGGCTTACAATGGGGTTAACTTCAGACGAAACTAGGTGAACCAATGACCACTCATGATCAATTTCAACTCCATTTGCAACAGTTACCACCCCAACCGGAGACGGCCATTGAAACAATATTTACGTTAGGCAATGGTCACTTTGGCGTTCGTGCTTCTAATCCACTTCAAGGCACGCAGACTGCCTACCGTGGCCAGCCAGGATTATTAGTGAACGGGTTCTACGATTTAACCCCGCTGTCTTACGGTGAAAACTACTTCGGCTACGCTCAAAATTCGCAAACGATTTGTCTCCTTCCCGACCCGCGCTTAATCATTTTCGAGATTGATGGCATTCGATCAGATGAACAGCCCTTTGATGTCAAAATTGTGGATAAAAACCTTGATATGCAGACCGGTGTCTTGCTCGAACTGTTTGACGTGACCACCCCGACCAATAAGCAATTTCGATTGACTTTACAGTCCTTTGCTTCTCAAGATGACACCCATTTTTACGTCATCAATTACCGAATCTCGGCCCTTAACTTTACCGGACCCGTTACGATTATCAAACAACACGCCTACATTGATCAACAGATTGCTCGTGATGAGAATGATGTGCGTGCCGCCCAACGTGACATGACGTTGGACCGGACCTTTACCTCAGGGCAACTCCCCACGATGATGATCAGTACCCGTAAAAGTCAGTTGGCCTTACTGGTTGCGATGACACCGCTACCTGATACCAATATGCCACTGACGACGATTGACGACCTGCCAGCTTATAGCCGCACGCTTGATCTCACGAGTGGGTTAACCGTTAATTTTAGCTTCGCCTACGCCATTGGCAATCCCCATCCGCTACTGGACGCGACCCAACTGCTTCAGGACTTCACAGAAACTGCTGAAAGTCGGCTCGCAGGCCAAACTTTCGACGCTTTATTAGCAAGTTCTCAACAACGTTTAGTGGACTTTTGGCGTGATAGTGACATTGCGTTGCACGGCGATGATACGTTAGCCAAAGCGATTCGGTTCAACCTCTTCCACCTCTTTCAGGCCGCTGGTCGTGATGGCCAGACCAGCATTGCCGCCAAGGGCCTTACGGGCACTGGGTATGAAGGTCACTACTTCTGGGACGCCGAAATGTTTATGTTCCCGTTCTTTCTTTATACGCAACCCAAGATTGCCAAATCCCTGCTGTTATACCGTTACAAAACCCTTCCCCAAGCCCAACAACGTGCCCGAGAACTGGCTATCAAGAACGGTGCGCTATATCCTTGGCGGACCATTAACGGTGAAGAGGCCAGCAGCTACTACCCAGCCGGAACGGCACAGGTTCATATTGATGCTGATATCGCTTATGCGGTTGCGGCCTACGTTGCCGTTACCGATGACCAGACCTTTTTACTTCAAGCTGGGTATGAAATGATTATCCAAACCGCTCGTTTCTGGTTGGCATACGGTCACTATACCGCAGATGGTATGGATTTTGTGATTGAAGACGTGACTGGCCCAGATGAGTACACTGCAATGGTAAACAACAATTATTTTACCAACCGAATGGCCCAATATAACCTTCAAATCGCAGTTGACTATTCGACCCAACTAAAGCATGAACATCCCGAAAAATTGGTGGCGCTAAACGTAACAACTGCTGAAATCGATGCGTTTCAACGAGCCGCAACTCACATGACCTTACCGTACGATGACGAGCGTCGGATCAAATTACAGGACGATGTGTCAACGACGAAACCGGTCTGGCCAATCGCGGAAACACCTCGCAACCAGTTCCCGCTTCTGTTACACTTCCACCCGATGACGATCTATCACTACCAAGTTAATAAACAAGCCGACACCATGATGAGTGATTTCTTATTTCCCGATGATCAAGATCAAGCCCAACTCCAACGCGACTTTGACTACTACGAGGCCATTACGGTTCACGATTCATCACTATCCCGCGCCATCTTCGGCATTCTCGCCCATCGACTTCATCAACCCGAAAAAGCCTACCAGTACTTCACGGAAACGGCAATGATGGACCTCACTAACGCACAGGATAACACTGGTAGCGGGATTCACGCTGCGAATATGGGTGGCAGTTGGCTGAGTTTGATTTTTGGGTTTGCGGGGGTGGCGTTAACTGCGGATCATCAGTTACGTCTTGATCCCCGGCTCCCCGAAAACTGGACGAGTCTGCGCTTCCAGCTTCAATTTCGAGGCCGAAAGCTCGTCTTTACAGTCACCCAATCTGCGTTAACGTGTCGACTGATTGCGGGCAAACCACTCACCATTTACCTTCAACACGAGCCAATTTTAATCACCAATGAAAGTATCAGTCACCGTTTTCTATAAGCCTCAGCTTCTTGGAAACGAAGTCTAATTGTTTGCGAAATGATTGACTGCTCCTTATGATTAAAGTATGGGGCTCAAAGAAATAAGCATTTCTAAGAACGAAAAGAGGCTGATTTTTGATGAAAACAATTGCACTTCGAGTGATGCAGGATTCAATCGAAATTGCTTACTCGGCCAATGATAATCAGGCGCCGTATCGACAATTCGTGATTACCTACAACCCCGATCAAACGATTGGTGACAACCTTGAAAAAATCAAGGTCGTATTGGCTGGGTTACCGATTGACGCAGCCATTTTACTCAATGCTTTGGAATATGAATTTTCAGATACGATCATCGGCATCAATCACCGCCGAATCGATATTGGACTCGCGATTACAAACATGTTAAACATTCCCGTTGTTTGTCAACGAGACGTGGATGAGCACGGTCTCGCCCAAGCTGTGAAGCGCAAGCAACACTACAACGAGTGGCATCTCGACTATTACGGCCAGTACGACAGTAAGCGCAACTACGGTCAAGAAGCCATGCTCACGATTGGGAATGGCTACCTAGGTCTTCGTGGCGCGTACGTAGAATCTAAAGCCGATGCCGACAACTATCCTGGCACCTACGTTGCGGGTGTCTACAATCAACTGACAACGAAAATTGGCGATCGAGATGTCACAAATGAAGACCTCGTTAATTTACCTAACGCCCAGTATTTAACCTTCGGCGTTGATGAACAACCGCCATTTAAAATTAATCATCAAGATATTCAAGACGTTTACCGGAGTTTGGATCTCAAACACGGTACCCTCACAACGATTATGCACATTCAACTATCAACTGGGCACACCCTCGCCATTACGACCACCAAAGTGGCCAACATGGTTGATTGGCATCAGTACGCGATTCGGTATACCGTGACCCCCCTTAACTTTTCAGGAAGTGTCCAAATTTACTCCGAAATCGATGGTAGCGTGATCAACGGTAACGTCGACCGCTACCAAGACTTTGATCAACACCACCTGCACATCACCGGGATGAATGCTAACGACCACCAAATGGTCATGACCGGTGAAACCCAAACCTCACACATTAACTTTGCGGTGGGGAGCACGCTCCACATGGCCAAGGTTAAAACCGAACCAACCGTGACCGTTGCCATGGGCGATAATAAGATTCGGCAAGTGATGAGTACTGAAGTAACGGCTGGCGAACCCGTTATTTTCGACAAAAACGTTGCTATCTATACTGATTTAGAAACGCCTGACCAACCACTTACGCAAGTCGTTGATGATGTTCTGGATTCTGCAACCTACAAACAAACGATGCAGCAGAGCACCGGTTATTGGAAGCAGGGTTGGCAAAACTTTGATATTCAAATTAGCACGGATATTACCAGTCAAAAACTGACTCGAGTGAACCTCTTTCACGGGATGGTCTCAGCCGCAGCGATTGCGTCTGGTCAACTTGATGCGTCCGTTGGTGCGCGGGGCCTGCACGGTGAAGCTTACCGGGGGCACGTCTTTTGGGACGAAATGTTTGTGTTGCCATTTTACACATTGCATTTTCCACAACTTACCAAACAACTGCTCATGTACCGGTACCGCCGCTTAGACGCTGCCCGGGCTTATGCTGCTAGTGCCGACTATCAAGGCGCAATGTATCCTTGGCAATCTGGGATGACCGGTGATGAGCAGTCTCAATTTACCCACTTAAACCCAATGACCCACACTTGGGATCCAGACAACAGCCGACTCCAGCGTCACGTTTCACTGGCCATCGCCTACAACGTGGTCAACTACGTCCACGTGTCTGACGATCAAACGTTCATGGCCGACTACGGGTTAGAAATGCTGCTGTCGATCGCCAAATTCTGGATCAGCACGACTAGTTATGATGCCAAAACCAAACGCTATAGCATCAGTCACGTCATGGGGCCTGACGAGTTTCACGAAAACTACCCCAATGCTGATGAACCAGGGCTGACCAATAATACCTACACTAACTTGATGGTCGCTTGGTTGTTCAACACGCTATTGGACTTACAAGCGCAATTAAAGCCCGCTACGATCAAAGCGGCCGCAAAAAAGAGCGGGTTTACCACCACCAACTTTGATCAACTCAAGGATATCGCGCACAAGCTCAAACTAGATATCAACAAAAACGGCATCCTTGCCCAATTCGAGGGCTATTTTAAGTTACCAAGTTTGAACTTCGAAGCTTATCACCGCAAATACGGCGACATTGCCCGAATGGACCGGATCTTAAAGGCTGAAGGAAAAACGCCTGATGCTTACCAAGTGGCCAAGCAAGCTGATACTTTAATGCCATTTTACGTTTTAAGTATTGACGAGGTCGACCATCTTCTGGGACAATTGGGGTATCAGTTACCAAAAGAATATCTCACTAAGAACATCCAATATTACTTAAATCGAACAACGCACGGATCGACCCTGTCTCGAATCGTTTATGCTGTGCTCACCGAAATGGACGATAACCTTGACCAATCTTGGTCACTGTTTTCAACTGCCCTCTTCTCTGATTACTACGACATTCAAGGCGGTACAACTGCTGAAGGGATTCACCTTGGCGTCATGACAGCAACGTTGATGATCGAAACCAGAAACTACGCTGGCGTTGATAGCTCAGGTAAGGTGATTTCAATTCACCCTCACCTCCCAGCCAAGTGGCAATCACTGCATTTTCGCCAGTTGATTCGCGGTCATTGGTACGACTTCACGGTCACCCAAAAACAAGTTCGAGTTACAGCGGATACGGATGCGACAGTGGCTATCTTAGGGCAACCGGTTGCATTGACCGCTAATCAAACCAAAACGGTTGATTACTAAACTAATTTTAAAGGAGTTGGCATCATGACAACAATTGCATTTGATCAAATTAAGGGCTTTGTTTTCGACCTCGACGGCGTTATTACGGACACCTCTCTCTACCACACGAAGGCTTGGCGTCAATTAGCTGAAAAACTCGGTGTTACGTGGACTAAGACGCTTGAAGATGGCTTAAAGGGCATCTCACGGATGGATTCATTGGAAATGATCCTCAAGGCCGGCAACAAAGAAAATGACTATACCCAAGACGAAAAAGTGGCCTTGGCAACCGAAAAGAACACCAACTACGTTAACGCCATCCACCAAATGACACCCGCCAACATTCTTCCAGGCATCAAGGCCTTTCTCGATGACTTGCGTGCAAACGGTTACTTGATTGCGTTAGCTTCAGCTTCTAAGAACGGTCCAACCGTCCTAAAGCAACTAGAACTCACCGACTACTTTCCAAAGATCGTTGATCCTGCCACCCTCTCAAAGGGCAAGCCTGATCCAGAAATCTACGTCAAGGGTGCTGAAGCACTCGACCTCGACCCAACCCAATGCATCGGCGTTGAAGACGCAGCCGCCGGCATTCAAGCCATCAACGGCGCCAACGAAACGTCTATCGGTATCGGCGACCCTGACACTTTGAGTGCAGCGGATATTCACTTTAACGATACTAGCGAAATGACCTTGGCGAATATCGCGAAGGCAATGGCCTGATCATTACGC
>NZ_BBAD01000015.1 GCF_001311075.1 Secundilactobacillus similis DSM 23365 = JCM 2765 | reverse complement strand
CGGCATCGATTACCGCACTCCCGAAAATTTATCATGAAGGGCCAAACTGTCGCACGCTGACAATTGTATGCATCTCAGCAAGTGTTGAATGGCAACACCGGGTCAGCAGTATGTTCAAGCGGATAGACTAACATTGGTTCATTATGGAAATGACGACTGCTGACCGATTGTGCTGTTTATCGAGTTGACATCAATCGCTGTCATACTGCAACATAACGTCCACTGAAGCACTTGAGATGATCTACAATAGTGCCGAATTGCGTCAATGTAAGATTTCGGTCAGCGGCTAGGTGGATGCTGTGTCGCGATGATTGGTGGTTGTTGGCGTACTTCCAACAACCACCAATCATCGGGGACGAAGTTAAGACTCGCGCGGGTTTCGGCGAGGCTTAACTTCGAGGTTTGAGACCGCCCTTTGGCTCAGACCGGCCCCACAGCAGGAACCTAGCCGCTGACCGGAATCGTAAGTCCACGCAAATCATCGCACTTCACAAACTCACAGCAACGATGCTTACGCTGGACCCAAACGACAACAAAAAATGGTAACCACGACTTCGCAGTTACCATCCCAAAAATCAATTTAATTTCAATCCAGTAAAGCGCTTATGCCAACCCTTGACAAGAACGGCTGTAAGCATCCGCACCCTTCATGGCAGCAGCAACGTCAGCTGGGGTGACATCAAATGGCATTTCTGACATCGTGTCAGCATCCGCCGTAGCAACTTCACCAACCGTCAACAGCGCTTCATCAGTGACGTCAGCGATACCGAGATCTGCGAAGGTCGTTGGTAAGCCCAAGGCCAAGTAGAGTTCCAGGTATTCATTGATTTCATCGGTGTCGCGGCCTTCCAAGAAGAGTTGGGTCAAGGTCCCAAAGGCTACCTTTTCACCGTGGGTCTTTTCGTGAAGAGCTTCGTCAGGCAAGGCCGTCAAGCCATTATGAATGGCGTGGGCGCCTGATAAACCGCCACTTTCAAAGCCAACCCCACTCATTAAGGTGTTGGCTTCAATAATCTTTTCCAACGCTGGGGTAACCGCGTGAACGCGAGCCGCATCAATGGCTTGTAAGGCGTAGTCAAATTCAGTCTCTTCACATTTTTCGGCAATCGCGTTCCCAACTAAGGTTTGCTTGCCGCCTAACATCGTTTGACCATCACCCTTGGCAACGGCTTGGGCTTCAACGTTGGTTGCTAAGGCATCAGCAATCCCGGAAGCTAACAGCCGAACTGGCGCATTGGCAACCAGTTGGGTATCGATCAACACGAGGTCGGGGTTCTTGCTGTAGAAGCGGTACTTTGAAAATGCACCACTTGGGGTGTAAATCACTGATAACCGTGAGCAAGGCGCATCCGTTGAGGCCAAACTTGGTAGAATGGCAACCGGCAAGCCGAGGTTATCAGCAATTGCTTTTGCTGAATCCAGCGTCTTCCCACCGCCAAGACCAATAATGAAATCAGTCCCAAAGTCCTTACCGATTTCGGTAATTCGGTTGATTTCTTCCTCCGAGGCTTCCCCCTTAAAGGTCACCTTGCGCACGTCAAACTTCTGTTGCTTGAGATAGTCTAAAAAGTCTTTCCCAACAATCTTGTAAACCGTTGCGTCAGCCATTAAGACTGGCTTTGAACCGAGTTTTTTCAGAGCATCAGCGCTGTCGAATAACGCGCCACTTCCTTGGACATAAGTTGATGGACTTCCAAAAATCTTTGTCATCAGTGATTTCCTCCATTCAGTTCAGGACTGGCGGACCTGCGTCTCCAACAATTGGCATCGCAAGTTTTTCGGCGCCAGCTCGTATAATTGGTTACAAGTCTATGATAGCACACCTGATTGCATTTTGTGAATCCGCTTTCATAACGCCTGATTATTTTTTCATGAAAATTAGTTTTAGCCACCAATCTTACTGCATTTTACTGGCAAATACCTTACAATTAAGACTTGAAGGTTGCTTCACTAGCAACGCGTACCAGAAAGGATCCTTGCCATGTCAATGTCACCCGCAATTACCATTACTAACTTAATTTGGAGCTTCGACCGCGACCTGCAATGCGTCAATCTCCTGCTTGTTCGACGCGCCAATGCGCCATTCGAAGATTTTTGGGCACTCCCCGAAACTACCATGCGGGAGACGGAAAGTGCTGACGCTGCGGCATTACGGTTAGTTCGCGAAAAAATCGGACTCAAACTGGCCGGCTTTCACACTGAACAGCTCGCCACGTTTACCCACCCGAATCGCACCCCAGATCAACGCACCCTCTCACTAGCTTACATGACCTTCTTGCCTGAGATGCCGCCACTAACGGCGGGTTACGGGGCCGTTGATGCCCGCTGGTTTACGTTGCATACTCCCGACCACCAATACGACTTTGAAAATGGTAAATTCCACTTTACCGCAACCACCATCAACTCACAATCCGCCTACTACCAGCAATTGGCAACGCGAAAAGCCAAGCCTAAACTGGCCCTTGCCTTTGACCATGACTGGATCTTAAAGGTGGCTTGTGACCGAATTCGCAATAAACTGGATTACCAACAACATCCTCTTGATTTTGGGTGACACGTTTACGTTAAAGGAAGCCCGTCACATCTTCGCCGACTTTCAACAAATCAGCGTTGACGAAATCGATAACTCAAACTTTAAGAAGAACCACCGCAACGTCTTTTCGTTAGTCGGCACCTCCAGCAGTAAACGCCCCGGACGTCCGGCAAAGGTGTATCGGCTTAATGATCTGCAAACCGAACAGGATAATTAGACACACAATAAAAGCACTGCAACCGTCACCCTCACTTTGAGGTACTACGGTAGCAGTGCCTTTATTTATAATAATCTTACTCAACCGACCGTGCCTGACTGGTTTTCCGGCCGTGCCACCAGTTCACGACCCCAAACAATAGCGTCCAGCAAATTGCCCCCGTTGCCGCAATCGCGTCCTGCGGAATGAAGAAGAGACTGATGAAAATCACAACGAAAAAGGCAATCGTGGCGGTGTTCGTCACCTTATAAAACGGCATCTTAAACCCATCCGGCAAGAAGTCATCTGAGACCCGATAACGTCGGTGCGCCACCATCGCTAAACTATAAACGATCAGATACATGTCGCAGCAAACACTCACGATAAACGAAAATGCCGATGCCAACGTCGCCGTTAAGCTCAACAGTGGCGTGATCAACATGCACCCTGCTGAAAGTAAGATGGCTGCGGCGGGCACGCCGTTACTGGAAATTTTCCCAAAGGTCCGCCCCATCAAACTATCAGGATCAACCTCGGTCGCGATTTGGTAAAAATGCCGGCCCGCGGAAAAGATCCCACTATTGATCGAGCTAGCCGCAGACGTCAACACCACAAAGTTGATCACCGAAGCCGCCGCTGGAAACCCAGCTAGATCAAACACTTGCACGAAGGGACTACTGCTGGCGCTCAACGACGTCCACGGAATGATGCACATGATGATGCCCAGTGAGCAAATGTAAAACAGCAGGATCCGCATAATGGTCTCGTTAACGGCCTTCTTGATAATCGTTCGCGGATTCTTGGCTTCCCCAACGGTAATGCTAATAAATTCAATTCCTAAAAAGGCGAAGAAGTCCATCGGAAACGCTGAGATAAAGTTGTACCCACCCTTAGGCGTCAGTGTGAAATTATGGAAAATATTATTGAAACTAGCGTGCCCCAACGGCGTTTTGAAATCAACTAACACCATAAAGATCCCGGTGGCAATCATCGCCAAAATCGCAAAAATTTTGATCATCGCAAACCAGAACTCAGTTTCACCAAACAGCCGCGCCGCAATTAAATTAACGCCCATTAAGATGCTAAAAAGCCGAGTTCAATAGTCCAAGCTGGCAATTTAGGGAACCAGTACTGAACGTATCCCGCAATCGCCGTTAACTCCGCCATGCAGACGAAGACCAGCCCAATCCAGTACGTCCAACCCGTGAAATGACCACGGTGTGCCCCAAGTATTTGGAAATAAACGACACGAAGGTGTGCTGTGAGGGATCCGCGTAAAACATCTCCCCATTGCCCGCATCATCAGGTAGAAGACCCCGCCAAGCACCAAATACACTAGGATCACTGACGGCCCCGTCTTGCTGATGGTCGAACCAGATCCCAAAAAGAGCCCCGTCCCAATCGTGCCACCAATCGCAATCATCTGAACGTGGCGGTTACTTAACGCCCGTAACGTCCCATCATCATTTTGCTGTACTGACTTTGATTTCATAATTAACTTCCTCTCATAATCCCTAACTGATTGCATCAAAAAAGCTCCCGTCCCCAGAACTGAACGTTCTAGGGACGAGAGCTACTTCGCGTTGCCACCCTAATTTCCATTTCTATTGCTAGCAATGGCTCAACAACACCGATCATCGATGTCTGGGACGTATCGGGTCCTAACGGGTTAGCAGCTTGCACCGCTTGCCAAAACTCGGAGTTCATCTTCGTCGATCGGTCACAGACACCCTCTCATCACCCGGTGCTCGCTTAACGGTTACTGGATCAACTACTCTTCTCGTCAACGTTAATTTGTTTAGTTGGCTGGCTTTTGTCAGTTGTTTCGTTAACGATTATGGTAATACGATTAGAGAATGATGTCAATGGTTTAATGTTATAAGGGCCGCCATGGGACTACGTTTTGATTTTGGAACTAGCGCAAGATGGTTGGTGATTGCCGTGGATCGGTCACGTAGGTTTACTTAGTTTTTTGAGTGCTATTGGCGCATGCATTGTGGCTACGTTTTTTCGGCTTGATTGGGGCTCTGAATCCCCATTTATTTGTTGTTGCGGTGAAGTTTGGCTGCTTTGGTGCTTTACGGCATCATATACGACTGGACTAAGTTTGCGCGAAACCGGTGACTCGTAACTTATATTGATTGCTATTGGCGACGTGCATTGTGGCGACGTTGTTTTCGGCTTGACTGAAGCTTTTATTTTCCGCTTAATTGTTATTGTTGTGAAGTTTGGCTGCTTTGATGGTTTTAGGCCACCACGCCGAAACGCGTTCGGAGAAGCAAAGAGCTATGTATAAGGGCGTCAGCATAAAGCCACCAAAACCCGGTAGCTTTATGGCTGCGCCTTATACGCCGCTCTTTAACCGCTTCTCCTCACGCTCTAAACGGTTCCGGTTTACTAAAATAATACCCCTGAACATTGGCAACCTTTAACTCCTGTGCCATTTCAAGGTCCTCTTTTGTTTCAACGCCTTCTAAAATAAACGTTAAGTCATTCTCATCCGCAACCTGCCGCCAGAATTTGACCCGTTCACGTAACTCGCTGGCGTTGGTTGTTTTGCGTAAGTTCTGCATCGCAAACTTGATGCCGTTGATGTACGGCATTGAGTTGCGGACGATTTCAAAATCGTTATCACTACCGACATCGTCGATCAGAATTTTCATACCGGCCGCCCGGTAGATCGCACTGATTCGCCGAGTTGTTTGTGAATCTGACAGGTCGGTAATTTCAACCGTTAAATTGTCCGGTCCATCCGGACTTTCCGCAAACTGAGTTAACGCCTCCGCAAAGTCCAGATCTTTAAACTGGTCCGCCGTGAGGTTCACGTTAAAGTTCTGCAGGGTCGTATGACTCATCACCGTTTTTAACAGGTGAATTTGAATCCAAACCGGGATCTCAAACGTATCTGGTAAGTACCAGCGATCCTGACTGGCATCGTGAGACCGCAATAGCAACTCATGATAGCACTTCGGTATTTCGGGCTTCGTCAAATCATAGACCCCTTGCCCAATGTAGCGGTAATCGGCCAGTTTTTTTTCAATTTTATCGACGCCTGACACGAGTTTGTCATCAAAGGTGATAATATCACGGCCGTTGCGCTTGCATTTTGACAACGCATCATCCGCCCGCTTATAAACGTCATTAACGCTCTTATCCGTTTGTCGCAATGCCGTCACGCCCACTGACGCCGTAACCGCAATGCCACGACCTTCATAATCATACTCCTGCTTGCGAATCGCTTGCCAGCAGTCCTTGATCACCGGCATCACCGCTTCTGCTGATCGGTTAGGGAACACAATATTGAACGTTTCACCAGTTAACTGGGTTTTCATCAACGGGACATCGGCTTTATCCAAAATAGTTTTCACCGTATCCGCAACGCCGATCAACACCGCGTTACCGGCCAAATGCCCGTACTGGTCGTTGACCTGCTTGAAGTGGTCCAAATCCAGTGTCGCAAACGTTAACGATTCGCCGTTCAGCAACGACCGCGAAAATAGCATCTGCAACTCAGCTTGATATGCCGCTTGCTGATTCTGCCGGGTTCCCTCTTCATAGTGGGCCAACTGCGCCAGTTCGTGGTTCTTCAAGTCTTCGCGATACTGCCGTAACCAGTACCCTAACACGAAGGCAATCATCAGGGTGTATAACACAACTGCTTCAACCTCAAGACTCGGGGTCATCGCAACACCCATCGAAACGGGTGGGACCGTCGACCAAAATAGGGCAGCTAATACCCCACCACTCACCATACCGGCCCACCAGTGAACGATGACGAACTGATGGTACCGTTTGAGCGCCAGTACGATAACCAAGAAGCCGACTAACGCAATCAACGTCTTCGGCTGAAAGAAGTTTGGCTCGTGATGCATATACCAAATCAGCATCATGGTCGCAAACTGTAACCCTTCTTCAAAGCGGTTGAAGCCTTCATAAAGAACCGGTAACGTCAATACAAACAGCGCCCAGTTATGATACAGTACCGCTGAATCGTTATGAATGTAGGCCATTGCCGCAAAGTGGATAAACAGGGCTAAGACGACGGAAACTAGCGTTAATAGCACGCGTCTTAACCGCCGCGCCCCTACCGGCATTTCCTCATTCTCAAACGCATCGATCCATAATCGATGAAAATACTGAATAAACCCAATACTGAAAAAGCTTACCGTGATCACCCGCATGATAAACAGCGGGAAGCTAATGTGAAGTTGCATCGTTGTCACCCGTCTCCGTTTTTGATTGGTGCATCAATTGGCCAGTTCCCCAACGATAAACCCGGGCAACGAAGGCGAAACTGCGGTCGTAAACCAGAGCTGCGAGCATGAAGAACGCCGGTAGGAACTGGATCAGGTACCGGGAACGCCCGCCTTCAAAAATCAGTAAATATAGCATGCCGCCAATAACCATGGTGCGTAAGATCAAGACAAATTTCCGTTTATCCGACCAACCCAAAGCAATCAGTGCTAGCCAAATCACCCACCAAGCTTGGGCGATAAAACGAAAATCACCGAGCCGAGTGCCGTAAAGATACACGAATTGGTTCAGGTTACCAGCTAAGCCAGTCGTAACGGTTGGTGTTGGATCAAGGTTAATAAAGTGACCTTCCTTGACCCACGCAAAGGTCCCATCAGCGGTGTTGTTGCGTTGTTTCTTAACTAAGAATTGAAGGTAGCCAAAGGGCCCCATTTTCTTCAATCGTTTAATCAGTAACTTTTTCGAGTAGGCTGAACGCTCTTCCTTAGTGGCCAACTGGCCCATAACCAAGGCATCGTGCGCGTTATACCCCCCTTCACCGGAGACCCCCATGCTGACGAAGTGAATTGCTGGCATGGTGCGGCCTTGAGTGACCGGAATATAGGTTTGCTGAAGGACGACCCGGTTGCCGGCCTCGTACGTTGCGCCAGCGACAACCAGCCACAGTAGGCCTAAAATCAACGACAGTCGCGGTAGCTTCAACAATTGCTTCACCGACTGAGCCTGCTTGAGTTTAAACAACGCTTCGATGATCACAATCGCAATCACGCCAATGATGGCGGACGGTTTCATGAAGTAAGCGCCGATCGCCATCACCGCAAAGAAGATGGTTGCGACAACCCGCACCCATGTTTTGCACCGCGGGTTCGTCATCAGTAAGTACCCCAACAGGTACCCCGACACAAACGGCAGCACCCAAACATCGGTGTAGGCACGATGATCATGGGAAAGACCGAATAGGCCGCCGCGTGAATATACATTGCCGGCGCAAGTTTGCGCTTGTCCAGTAACCACACGCCAAAGATGTTAAACAGCGCCGCTAAGTCAGCCATGATCAGCGTACAGTAGTCCATGAACAACCAACTCGTTGTGTGGAACGTGGTTGCCAAGCCGTGTTGAATCAGCACCAGTAACAGGTTGTTGTAGTACTCACTGTAGTAGGCGCGTAACTCCGGGTCAGACGTGTTGTACAACGCTTCGTGAATCGCACCGGGGTCAAATCCGATTGGCGGATGAACCATCGCCACAAACAAGACCTGCCAGCCAATCACCAGTGCGCAAACGACACTGGCCGTCGCCAATTTGTGGTCGATAAAGATTACCTTTAAGCGGTGCCGAAAACTCGGAAAGGTTGCCGTACACAGCAAAAACGCCACCACGATAATCAGCAACCAGCTGGTCACCAGCGTTGTGCCTGACCCAGTTTTATCGTTATCCCCTAGTATCAGATTGGGCGAGGTGATCGCAAATAAGAGCGTCACAAAAATAAAAAAGTTAAAGATGATGCCGATGGTGCGATGGCCAAACTTAAACAACCGTTGTGTCATTGGCATGAATGGACTCACTTCCCTTTATCCTGAGCCATAATACCCGCTCAGTTAATCAAAAACGGGCAACCGTTCACACGATTCCCCTGTTTTTGGATTGGCCGATCCTAATCAGCCAACTCACTATTCATCGTCTTCCACGGTAATACAGTATGACCGGGTTGGCGATTCCCCAACTTCCAGTCGAATTAAATCGGCATGCAGTCCATCCAACGCATCCGTAATCAGCTTAAATAGCCAAATCGTCACGTTTTCAACCGTGGGATTGATTTTTTGAAATGCGGGGAGTTCGTTTAAAAACTTGCCCGAAAAAGTCTGAAAAATATCGTTTAGGGTGCGCTCAATATCGTTAAAGATGATCATGTGATCACCGGCACTCTTAAACTCACTGATAATTTCCCAGGTATGGTTATGTTGCTTTCCCTGTCCGTCAGCCCAGCGCATGGCATGGCTGGCATTCACGTAGGATTTGATTTTATAAGTGTGGACTTGATGTGACAACCAATTACCCCCGTTTGTGTTTCACCCAGTTATAGTCGTTCTCAAGAATTTCCTGTGCCGAATCCATTTCGTCACCGAACTTTTCGGAGTTCCAACTAGAAGTCTCCGTCATGCTATTAAGGATGCCGATAAACCGAATCCATGACAGCACGAAGTTATAGAGCGGTAACGTGAAGGTCACCCACCAAAGGGAACCGTAAAACGAATTCTCATCGGAAAAGTCTTTCAGTAATAGCTTAACACAGATAAAATTCAGAAAACCAACGAACACGTACAGTAAGTAGATAATGAAGTACGACATGCCCATCATGATTGCTGAATACCGGAAGAACAGTAAGGCAATCGAGGCAAACATCCAGATCATCTTGGGAAACAAGAAGGTGTGATCGATCATTTCGCGCCGAATCAAGAAGTTCGTAAAGAAGTCGTGTAACTTGGCGTGTTGCGCGTACTCGTGAATGACTTCCAGTTCGCCCCGTTGCCACCGTTGTCGCTGGGTATAGAGTTCGTGGAAGCCGGCGATCGGTTCGATGTAGAAAATTGCATCCGTACAAATCGCCACCTTACGCTTCAACCGTTCCCGAATCTGAAACGTCATATCGGTATCTTCACCAATCGTGTTGGTGTTATACATAAACGTACTAAGGAGGGCTTCCTTACGAAAGGCTGAAAAAGCGCCTGACATCGTGAACAACTGGTTGTTTTGGGCTTCAATCGTCCGCCCAGAGAGGAAGGCTTGTGCGTATTCAAAATACTCGTTCTTCCGCAACAGTCGTTTGAACCAGCCACTGTCCTCATCGTTCATAATCATATCGCGCTGTGGCAAAATCGTCCCGGTTTGGGCCGCGATATCGTAGTCGTTTTCAAACCGCAACACCATGTTCATCAACGCGTGTTTTTCCAGTACACCATCGCTATCGATGTTGATAATGTACGTTCCGATACAACCATAAATCGCGGAGTTCAGCGCTTTGGCTTTCCCCTGTTCAGTATGGATCAATTGCATATTCAAATCATTATAGTGATTATGGGCCCGGTCAAAGACCTCAAAACTATTATCGGTACTTTGATTGTCCGCCAAAATCACCTGAATCAGTTCCGTGGGATACGTGGAATCGTGAATTGACTGGATACATCGAAAGAGCGTTTCTTCGGAATTGTAGACCGGCACCACCAGTGAGATCATCGGCATCTTATCCGGCATTTCCAACTTTTTCTGTCGGAACTGGCGCACAATTAAGCCAATCGCCGAAAACAGCGCTGGCAGGATTTCAACCACGATGGGAATCAACGCCCACGTCAGCCAAAAGCCCATCTTAAACAGGGTGACGTTTAACCAATAACTCAGATCCATCACTCAGCCCCTTCCGATGAAATCGTCGTCTAATGACGTGGTAAAGGTTCTGTGACACTTGCGAGTACGTAAAGATTTCGTAGTAGAGCACGATGACCAAAGCATAGAAGACTAACCGGCCAATCATTGCGTGGGCCACAAAGAAGTAGTTCGCGCCCGCAAAATGCAAGATGGTAATGATCACCGATAGCCGAATCACGTTGGCCATGTAGATCCACAGCATACCGGCTACCGAGAAGAACAGCTTTTCAAACCGGTTGTACAGTGGGAAGAACACCACTAACGACAGGTAAGCCGCCGTTTCGATAATGCCGGAGCATTCGTAATCGATGCTCATATTGATGGGCGCCGTTTGGTTGATGATGCTGACAATGCTGTATTTTGGCATCGTTGTACTCCAACCAGTTACTGCGCCGAACCACCGAACACCGTTCACCACCGCATGGGTGAAAAACCAGACCCAGTACGGATCACTCAGCGCAATCAAGATGAAAAAAAGGCCGCCACTGCCCACAATAAAGTAGAAGGCTGGCAACTTGGCCCTTTTTAAGATCGTCAAGGCATAGAGCCAGACAATCGTCCCAATAATCAGGTAAATACTCATTTAAAACCACCGCTTCTTCAGCTTAAAGCCGGTCGTCTTCAACACCGTGATCGCCGCAATTAAGAAGCCGGCGCTGGCGAGGACAACGGGGCCGGTGCTACCGCCGCTGGTATGCAGGGTATCGGTCCAAATAGTTGTAGTCGTTAAACTAATATCCTGACCGGTCTCATTTGAGGAGCTCGTTAAATTTTTGAGCGGAATGCGGACTTCCCACTGATAGGAAGGTGTTTGAACCGTCACAGCACTATTACCATGATCTTTAATATACTCATAAGCCGTTTGATCAATCGTAGTATTGCCAACGTACTTCGCCAGCATTGTTAATGGTAGCGTCCATACTATTTTGATCTTTTTCATATTTTTTATTGTCAAAAACAGTCACGCTAACAGCTTGCGTTGATCCGTTTGCTAAGTTAACAGTTTGACCATTATTAAGGGTAATATCATACACTGCATCACCAACGTGTAACTTATAACCAGATGGTTGGAAAGTCTTATAACCACCTTCAAGATGAGGCTCCATCAACACATAAAAATACACATACTTATCGTCAGCTAATAGCGTGGCCAATTCTCGATTATCATTGTCACCTTTCCAGTGCACTTCAGTCATCGTTTTATCGTTCCAGTCATTAAAATCACCGTCGATATTGATGCCCAAATCACCGGATACATTATTCGTATCCGCATTTTAGTCTCAGTTGAGCTATCACTATCACCGGAAACCGCTTGATCTAAAGCATTGGAAGTCCCATCTTCATTCACATCAGGTGTACTGGAAGCGCTAGAAGCACTGCTTGAGGAACTGTCGTTAGAGCTACTACTATCACTGCTGCTATCAGTTTCTTTCGTTGCATCGGCAACTTGGTTCTTAGTGATATCACTGCTAATCACCGTGCTAACAGTAGTATTACCAGCAACTTTGTAATTACCAACCGAAACAGTTTGACCGCTAGCATCAAAGCCAAGGCCTAAATCAGAAACTGGCACGTTTGCCTCAACTCGATTACCGTTGATTACGGCTTTGCCAACTGCTTTATCATTCACACTAACAGTCACATCGCCACTAGTTCCCGATAACGTAACTGGATACTGGTTATTGCCAACCAGCATATAAAAATTTTTCTGCCATTCATCTTGGAACGCCTGTGCTTTAGCGGCGCTAGCATCGTAATAGAAGTAAATATTAGTGCCATCATTCGTTACCGCAACATCGTCTGTTTCCCAGAACCCCATCGCAGTCTTCGAAACATTCGCCCAATCCGAGTAGTCCCCATCAATCGAAATCCCATCCGTTGACTTAGCATCACTCGACTTCGTATCACTAGTCGTATCCTTAGCATTCGTTGTTGCTGTTTCCGAAGAATTCGAAGCAGCTGAAGATGCAGTATCTGAGGAACTAGTAGCACTACTTGAAGCTGAGGATGACGAACTGGTACTACTGCTAGAGGCCGAACTCGTCGACGAACTATCAGCAGTCGTATACGTATCGCCCACCTGAACTTTTTCAAGTGGCGTGACGGTCGTTGCAGCTGCAGCATCCGCCAACGCATTGCTGGTTAAATCACCATGTTGGTTGCGGTGCCCGGTCCAACTTGTTGATTACTCAATGAAACCGTCTGTACCCCACTGTATTTTTGTGGTAAATCACTCAAATTAATCTGAGCTTCTAGGACGTTATTTT
The DNA here is from genome assembly GCF_001311075.1 of Secundilactobacillus similis DSM 23365 = JCM 2765. Lineage (GTDB taxonomy): Bacteria > Bacillota > Bacilli > Lactobacillales > Lactobacillaceae > Secundilactobacillus > Secundilactobacillus similis. The sequence goes on along the minus strand of NZ_BBAD01000015.1, from coordinate 39,505 downwards.
TGATGGTTGCCGTCCCAATCGTTCCCAATTGAACCCAATTATTGGACTGATCTTGGGCTTGAACGTTGTACGTGCCATCGCCATTACTAATCAAACTGACATAGTAGCCATTACTACCGATATTCAGCTGATAACTATTCGTGGCCACCGGCGAAGTCGAGTTCGTACCATTCACATAAAAGTAAACGTGCTTACTATCAGTCGCAACGGCAACATCGTTGGTGCCGCTATAACCAGTCTGAATTTTAGCCACGTTATCCCAGTCGGAATCATCGCCATCAATCGTAATGCCGCTAGTAGTCATACTATTAGTAGCGGACGCCACGTTACTTGAATCAGCAATGGTATCCGATGAACCACTAGCCAACGTTGGCATCGCAACCTCATTTGCCAAATCGGTTGCGGCAGTCGTTGAAATATCGTTCAAACTCGTTGCCTCACCGCTACCAAGACTATCGTTCAAAATGGTCAGCGTCTGCATGCCATTAAACGTTTCCGGTAACTTGGTCAAATCAATATCAGCTTCGATTTTGTTGTCCTTAACGACCGCTGCCCCAATATCATTTAACGTTGTTGAATTACCGGTGGTTTGATCCTGTCCTTGAAGAATGTAGTTTTCACCACTACCTGATAAGGAAATCTTATAGGTAGAACTACCAATTTTTACATTATAATCAGAAAGTTTTACTGCTGAAGATTGCTTCGAGGCATCCACGTAAAAGTACACGTGACTGCCAGTCCCAGTAATTGCCAGGTTACTAGAACCAATGCTTGTTTTTGCAATCGAATCCCAGTCGCTGTAGAGTCCATCGACGTTGACCATCGTGGTCGCTGCACTGGCTGATTGACTCCCTGCAAACGCTAATGCGCCTACACAGGAAAGAAGGAATGCTAACCCTTTATATCTCATAACTGCCCCTGCTTTCGAAGTGCCTGCCTATTGCTAAATACTCAAAACACTTATGTCTAATTGTCAACTCGTTTAGCCCCTTAATGATTCGGGAAAACTAAACGTTTCACTTACGCTATTTATAAAGGTTAAAAATAACTTAAGCACTCATTCACAGTATATAATAAACTTCCCAGTATTATATTTCAATACAATTACAAAATACAGTAACAAAATAGGACAGCGCTTTCAAAATGCGTTATAACTCATTTCTGAGCCACACCAGATTCTAATTAATTTCGAAAATTTATCCGATAACTCGTCAAATTGTGACCCTTTTCTATCACTATTTATTTTATGAAAATGCTTGAATATCACATGTAATTTGAATCGTTCTAAGTCATTTCGACTCTTTCATGACACACCAAAAAACGCCCCACAGCTCAATTCGAGCCGTGAGACGTCGTTGATCCAGTCAAAATTTACTTTTTCTTCGAAGTTTCAGCCTTTTCAGCATCCGCCTTCTTCAAACGTTCCGCCGTTTCAAGGATGTAATCTTTCAATTCATCCTTAATTTCAGGATGGGTCAAGCCATATTCTACATTGGTCTTCACGTAACCAAACTTGTTACCAACATCGTAGCGTTCGCCAGTAAACTCATGGGCAAACACACGTTGGGTTTGATTCAACGTGTCGATGGCATCGGTGAGTTGAATCTCGCCGCCCTTACCTGGTTTCTGTTTGGCTAACACGTCGAAAATTTCTGGTGTTAATAGATAGCGCCCGATAATGGCCAAGTCACTTGGCGCGTCTTCAACAGCTGGTTTTTCCACGAATTTCCGGACATTGTACAGTGCATCATCAATCTTGCTTTCTGGATCAATGACCCCGTATGCGGAAACTTCGTCGTGAGGCACTTTCTTGACAGCCAAAATCGATGCGTGGGTCTTATCGTACTCGTTCATCAATTGCTTGGTCAACGGCACTTTATCACTCATCAAGTCATCGCCCAACATGACAACGAAGGGTTCGTCAGCAATAAATGACTTGGCGTAGCGAATCGCATCACCCAGCCCGTTAGGATAGGGTTGACGGATATAAAAAATGTTCACGCCGGCTGCAGTGGTTTGGTTGACCAAATCCAGTAACTTATCCTTGCCCTTTTCGGCGAGGTTTTGTTCAAGACCGGGGGCTGAATCGAAGTGATCTTCGATGGAACGTTTTGATTTTCCTTCAATAATTAAAATATCTTCGATGCCACTTTGTCGGGCTTCTTCAACGATAAATTGAATCGTTGGTTTGTCGACGATGGGCAACATTTCCTTTGCCAATGCCTTGGTTGCCGGTAGGAAGCGGGTACCGAGTCCAGCAGCTGGAATAACGGCCTTACGTACTTTCATTTCGCAAATCTCCTCTACAAGTTGCATATGGTTCGAATAATCTTATAACCCATTTTACACTAATCGTTAAGGGGATTCACTTAGATTTTTGTAAGGTTCGTTTAACTTTTGGCGAATACATATCAGTTTCGGCTCAATTATGTGTCTCCAATCGACTAAGGGTTGTCATGTCAGGCATGAGGTCCGCATAAAGCTGCTTATAGAGTGCGTAATAACCGTCATATTGTACATGCCGCTCTAAGTTAGGTTGGACCGGTTCACCCAACACCTGCCAAGCTTGCGCATCGGCCACCGTCAACGTCTGAGTTGCCAGGCCAGCCAAAATCACGTCACCCAAGTTGGCCTCCGCATTGATCAACGGCGTCTGAATTGCATAACCCGTCACATCCGCAAACAACTGCACCCAGTCGGCTGAATGGGTCACCCCACCCGCAATGACGATACTATCACCTAGGTCACGACCGGTTCGTTCGATACTTTCTCGTAAAGCATAACAAACCGCTTCTTCAAAAGCGTGGTACACGTGTGCTCGGGAATGCGCCAACGACAAGCCGAAGATAACGCCCTTCGCGTCCGCATTCCACAATGGCGCCCGTTCACCCATAAAATAAGGTAGGACGATTAAGCCGTCACTCCCAGGTTCAATTTCAGCAGCCTGTTCGTCTAAGGCAGTGTAAGCCGCCACGCCACCGTTAGCCTGCTGGGTAACTTCCAACTGGGCGAAGTTATCCCGGAACCATTTAATGATTGCGCCTGCCGTTGCTGAACCGGAGAAATTATAGTACAAACCGGTGCCACGGTACTGGTACGGCCAAACAATCATGCCCTGATCGGTAATTGGCGCTTCAGTCACCAAGGCAGCGTTCATGGAAGAGCCAATCGTCGCCACGTATTTGCCCGGTTCAAACACGCCCATGCCGATATTGGCAGCGCCGACATCTACCCCACCGGAAATGACTGGCGTTCCCGTCTGTAGACCCAACTCACGGGCAACGTCATCGGTGAGGCCACCCACAATTTCAGTTGAATCCACGATGCGCTGAGGCAACACATCACGTGGCAGCCTAGTTGTGCCAACAAGTCATCCGACCAATCACGGCGCGCAACATCGTAAACCCCACCAATTAACCCCGCGGCGGCGTGGTCAATGGCAATTTCACCGGTTAACCGATAGATCACGTCATTGCTGGGCGGTAAGAATAAACGGGTCTTCTGCCAATTTTCAGGCTCATGTTGCTTGATCCATAACATTTTCGTAAAGCCATAGTAGGGATCAACCACTTCGTTACCAGTAACCGTGGCTAACTTTGCCATATCAACATGGGTCTTCACCCATTCAGCCTCGGCTTGAGCCCGTCGATCTAACCAAATCAAACACGGCCGGACTGGTTGCATCTGGTCATCCAGCGGCACGCCGGAACCGCCGTAGAGACCACTGATGCCGATGCCTTTAATCTCAGCCGCTGGAACACCAGCTTCTGCAACGACCCGTTTAATGGTAGCTCTAGTTGCGGTTAACCACACCTCCGGCCACTGTTCCGCCAAAGCGGTTTGGGCGTAAGCACGTCGTACTCTTCAATCGCTTGCGCTAAAATGTGGCCCTGCGTATCCGTCAGAATCGTTTTGGTGCCAGAGGTGCCGATATCCGTGCCAATCAAGTAAGTCATGGTTGATGCCTCCTGGTTGTGATAATAAGTTGAATGAACCATTAAAATATACCGCAGTTGGTATAGTTGTTTTTAATAACGACTTTTCATTAAATAACCGCCATTCATCTTTATAATCATAGCATATCATAAATTCGCCGCAAACATTTGCATCAATTTGGTATAGCTATTAATTCAATATAAAAATTCCGTTTTGTTTCAAATTATCAACCAAATCAACCACCACGTTAACGCCTGAATGCGACGTTATTTTCATGATGCCCATAAATCACGCAAAACGCACTTTAATGTGACATCCCGTATATGACAAAAAACTGCCCTGAAAATTTCAGAGCAGTTTTTGCTAATTAATTTAATCTAACGCCGTAACCCGAGCCGAGCCCACGTAATGCCACCATGGTGCCTTCACGGATTCAGTAATGACCCCGCGGTTTTGCGCATCGATCATCTTGCCTTTACCGACATAGAGACCAACGTGCTGATACTGTGCTTACTCCAACCGAAGAAGACCAAGTCGCCCTTCTTAATGTTTTTGTAGCTGACCTTTTTGTACTTATTGTATTGCGCCTGAGCCGTCCGTGGAATCGACTTAGAAGCCCCGTGCTTGTAAACGTAGGAGGTTAACCCTGAGCAGTCAAAGGTGTATGGGCCAACGGCACCCCAACTGTAACGCTTCCCCAGTTGGGCCTTGGCAGTACTGTAAACCTTGCTGTAAGTGGGCGTTGTCGCTGCACTGGCAGTTTTTGGCTGGATTAAGTTAAACGCAAATACGATTCCGAGCATGGCTACGGTAATCAATCCAAAATTGATCACTGATTTCTTCATCAAGTAAGATTCTCCTTCTTTTTATCGTGCAATTCGTTTTCTTCAATGATGACAAGTCTAGCAGGCGACTATTACAGCCGTGTTGCAGTCGAGTTGCGTTTCAGTTAATCAGTATGACAAGTCAAACGGGCGTTATTGGTCTAGCGTAATATTTGAAATAAGGCAATTTTCATTATTTAAAATACATCTCTCAATTAGTCGTGATATTAAGCAACTTTACATTACTATGTCACTAACATTCCCCAATAAAAAGAAATTTTATCGCTAATTTTTAATTTTAATTTAATGTTCGGCTTATTTTAGTGTAAAATAACCTTATATTAAGTTGTGACTTCGTTTGACGGTTTGTAAATTGGGGGAAATATGATGATTAAAAAACGGTATCTGTGGTTTTTGAGCGCCATCGCCATTTTAGCGTTGGCGGGTTGTGGCAACCAAAGCAGTAGCGGGCAAAATGACGGCAATCTCAAGGGTCAGATGGCAAGTGATCAGGTCGTGAACTGGTCTGAAACGCAAGATTTAGTCACACTAGATCCGTCTAAACTCACCGAACCCATTGATCTGACGATGACCGGTAACGTTGGTGAAGGCCTCTACCGCCTCGGTAACCATCACAAAATCGAACCCGGCATCGCCACTAAGTCCACGATTTCCAAAGATGGTAAAACTTACACCTTCACGTTACGACCGAACGCCAAGTGGTCCAATGGCGAGACGGTAACTGCGCAAGACTTTGTGTATAGTTGGCAACGAACGATCAATCCGAAAACTGCCTCTCAGTATGGTTACATCTATGACGGCATCGTGAACGCCAACCGGATTCAAGAAGGCAAAGCGACCCCGAGTCAACTGGGTGTCAAAGCCTCAGCAAAACGAAACTGCAGGTGAAGTTGGAGCGCCCCATGCCGTATTTCAAACTCCTCATGGCCTTCCCAATTTTCTTCCCGCAAAACCAAACGGCGGTTGAAAAATACGGTAAGCAGTACGGCACGGCTGCCGATAAGATGGTCTACGATGGGCCGTTTATCATGAAGGCTGGACGGGCACCAACGAAAAATGGCGCTTAGTTGCCAACCCAACTTACTGGGACAAGAAGCACGTCTACCTCAAGCAGATCAACGACCAAGTGGTCAAGGACCCGGCAACCACCTACAACCTGTACCAAACCAAAAAGATCGACGCTGCCGAATTATCTGGGACTCAGGCTAAAAACATGCTAAAGAGTAAGGACATGCACGTCCTTCAAGATTCCCGGATCTTCTACCTTGAATTTAACCAGAAGACCCGACCAGCATTTAAAAATGCCGAACTTCGGAAAGCCTTCTCGTACGCCATTGACCGCAAGTCGTTTGTCAACAACGTCCTCGGTGACGGCTCACAACCAGCAACTGGGTTTGTAACGTCCGGTCTAGCAAGTAATCCAAAAACTGGTGAGGATTTCGCTAAGGAAGCGAACCAAAACAATACTGGCATTACGTATAGTCCTAAGAAAGCCAAGGCTGCGTTCAAACTAGCACTCAAACAGATGAATAAAAAATCGCTGAAATTAGAAGTCCTCGCGGGGGACTCCACCGCGGCTCAACACGCTGCCGGTTACGTCCAGGGCCAATTGGAAAAAGTGCTCCCCGGACTGACGCTGACGGTAACCAACGTGCCGACTAAGACGCTGATTCAACGTCAAACCCACCACCAGTTCGATTTCTTCGTTTCAAACTGGGGTGCCGATTACTCTGACCCATACACCTTCTTGCAGATTCTGCAGTCCACCAACACCTTTAACGAAGGTGGCTGGTCAAACGCCAAGTACGACCGGCTCGTTAAGGCCTCCGCTTCAACCGATGCCAATGATCAAAATAAGCGTTGGCAAGATTTAGTTGACGCGCAGCGGGTGATGATGCAGGATCAAGGGGTTGCGCCAATCTATCAAGCAACTATTCCGCAAGTGCGCAACCCGAAGTTGAAGGGGCTCGTTTATAATAGCGCCGGCTTGCAGTTTAACTTTAAGGGCATGTACCTTGATAAGTAACTGAAAGTTTCGCCGGCTACTAAAAAGCGCCTGATGTTTGAATTCTGGACATCAGGCGCTTTTTACTAGTCATTTAATTGGGTAATTAATCGCGTTTCTTTCGAGCAGCCAAGCCAAAGAGACCGAGTGTTGACAGCACCACGATTCCTAATTGTGCCCAAACAGTCGAATTCGTTTCGCTCGTTTGTGGCAATTGCGCTTCAGCCGTATTTTGTGAATCAGTTTGGTTCGATGACGTGAACGATACGGTAGCTGATTGACTTTGACGACCAAACGAATCCAATGGCGTCTGTTTAGCTGTTGCCACCTTTGCGTAATTGGCGTCTGCCGTAACGACCCCATTTTCGGTAGTCTTTTCCGGAACACCCGCCGCATCATCGGAATCATCTGGCACAATCGTTGGCGCCGAAGTGGTTGGCGTTGTTGGTGTTTTGACGATTGTTGTTTCAGGTTGCTTCATCGTTGATGTTGTCACAACCGTTGTTTCAGGCGTACTCGTCACTGGCGTTGTGACAGTTGGGCTGCCCGGTTCGTTATCACCGGTTGCCCCCGATGTCGTTGGTTCATCAACTACGACTGGTGAATACAACACATTAACCAACGTATCCGCCAAAAGATTCCCCGTAACCGTCGACGCTGAAGTCGTATAGCCCGCAATCACTGGTGAGTTGATTTCATAATCACCGATCCCGGTTGCTTGGTAGGTTGTTGCCAATGGTTCGCGAGTATTAGCATCCAAGTATTGAATCATCAATTGGTAGCTTTGGATTGGTTCGTAGACGAAGGTCAGTGGATTGCCAATTGGAGTCGGCGCAGATAACGTAATCGTTAAATCACCGTAAAAAGTGTGAATCGGGAATATACCGTTCGCAACCGGATCAGCTGTCATGATAATTGATTCTGATGGATACGTGTTATCAATATAGTCAAAAGTGACATAGACGTCCTGCGTATTTTTGTTATCAAGGACTTTAAAGTACTTGGTTATTCCGCCACCCATATCAACGACCTGATAATCGTCAGTTGGCGTTACCTCAGCTTTTCCGTTGATTAAAAACTGATGCTTTTGGTTCTGGTAAGGCACACTCACGAGCCGATAACCCGCAATTGTTGGAACTGGTGCATCCACATAGGTCCCATCATATCCCGAAACGGTCGACTCGGGCGCAAGTTCTTTGCCAGCTCGGTCAACGTATTTAACCGGAATATCACTGATATAGGCTATTCCAGACGTTGTCGTAAAGTCGCGACCTAGCGATAATTGTAAAACGTCACCATCCCATGCAACATTGACGCCATCAACCCGAGTTGACCAATCCGCATCAAAATCAGCGGCGGCTGGTCCGACGGTCGTCAAGGTATTCGTCACGTTGCCCTGTTGATCAAGTTCGTAAATGTACGTGGTCTGGTTGTCCGTACTAAACCCGACCATCCAAGCGTTGCTGCCATCATACCAGGCGTTATTGATCAGCTCATTCTCATGCTGTGGGGTAATAAAATCACTTTGAGAAATGCCGCCAATAGTGCTCCCTTGCGGCTTACCATTAACGGTCGCATCTTGCCCAGTCGGATTAGCCAGCTTACCATCTAAATAAATCGGTGCTTGATGAAAAACGCTGTCCTTATAAGTGTTCGTTTCCGGAACATCTGTATGCGTCTGTGGATCAATCGTCGGATCAGACGTGGTCGTCACTGCATTAGGCGCCTTCACGACTTGCGTTGGTGTCGTCACTGTGCCTGCTTTGACTTCTTCAGTTTCAGTCGTAGCTTCTTGAGTTGAACTTGAATCTGTTTGGGCGACATCGGCTTGCGGCGTGGTGTCTGCCGGCTTATCCGTTGATGTTTGTTCAGCCGTTTCAGTTGACGGAGCCGCCGTTGTAGCCGGTGCTTCTGAAACTGATTTTTCAACTGACGCCTGATTTGTTGCCGCATCAGCATCAACCGTTGTGTCCGTCTCAGCTGTCGCGCCAGTCGCCGGTTGCTCGGCCGCCACCTCAACAGGTATTGCGTCTGCTTGTGCCACAACACCTGTTACGGTCATCAACCCCGCCCCAAAAGCCAGGGTTGTTACGCCCATCATTATCCACTTAGTACCGCGCTTATATAGCCGAACTCTGTGCGTCCGCGTTGCCAAATCTCCCATGAGTTGTTGCCGCTTTTTCATCATGTTAATCCCCCCATTATATTGCTGTCTCGATGGTCAAACTTTCCCCCGAAAGCTATCCTGATTGCGACAACGAGACTCCCTGTCACCGTTGCAACACAAACCATCATTTTCCACCCATAGTGTAACATGCCCTTCACCAATTCAAAAGCAAAATTTGTTAAAATTCAAAAAATGTTACACAGACCAACTGAAGTCCCATTTTGTTTGTTTAATCTGTCAATGAACGACAAAAATAGGTTCCCATAACGGCGTTTAAACCGTTACAAGAACCCATTTTGATTATTCGTCTTCGTTATACGTATCAACACTTTGAGCCGGCGTCAAACTCTTGATTTGAAGCGGGTAGTCGCTGTTGTCGCGCACGATCACGTTTGCGGTGTACTTGAACACCTGAACGTGGTAGTGGTCGCCGTTATCAAACTTGTATTTGAACTCAAACGTCACATCACTACTGTCCTGCGAACTCAGCTGAACGTTATCGATGCTGGCTGTGATCTCCGTACCATCGATATCGTCATCGTCGTAATAGCCCTTCCCCATTTTGACAAATTCCTGGTAGTTCGAATCCGAATCGCCACCCGCAAAGAAGGTCGACAAGTCGTCGCCGTCATCGTCAGACGCCTGATCAATATCGCCGGTATTACTCAAAATCGACGTTGCATCCCCTAAATTGTTAAAGAAGGTATCGGCATCCGCTTGGTCAACTAGTCCCGGAAAATCAATTGAAACTTCCGGATCACCAGTTGATTCATCTAACGCGACTGGTTGCGACTTCACAACCGTTTTGCCGTTCCGATAAACACCCTGGATCTTCATCTGATCAGTCCAAGGGAAATCCTTAAGCGTCAAAACACCGCTACTATCGATTTTCCCCTGCCGTTGCGAGTTAATCATCACTTCGGTGCCCGCTGGTCCATCAACGTCAAAGGTGATGGTTTTCAGCGTCAGCGGAATCGTTTGGTTGTCCTGATTTAAATGGTAGGTATTCGTATTCGTCAGCTGACGGCCACTAATTTTAGCCGAACTAGCTAGGTTATACAAACCAGGCACCAACGGCCCGATTTTCTTAGTGTAATCAGCGGAAGTCGAAGTTGCAATTAACTGGTCATCTTGTTTTAACTTGGCGTTCTTCTTGTTCACCGTCACCGAAACGTACACCGGTCGAACCTGAACCTGATACTTTGGAAAGACCAAGAAGTGGTGACCGTGTTGCGTCAACAGCAAATGCCCCTTCTCAAACTGGCCACTATTCGTCAAGCCTTCCTGAAACTGATTCAAAGCCGCTGGATCTTGTTGCAAATACCGCACCATCGGCTTCAGCGACGTCTTCGTCACCTTAAAGGTCGGGTCCGTTGTGTAGAAGTAATCCGCCAACGAGGCTTGGTTGCCCTTCGCAGCGGTCACGATTCGTTTGATGGTATTTGCTTTGGAGTAGTAGTTGTTGCCCATAACGCCAAGGATCACCAGTAACACAACTACGATAGCGCCCGCAATCAGGCCAATTCGCTGGCCCTTCGAACGTGGTTGCCGCGGCCGCGTAGCCGCACGGTGCGGTACTGGTTGCGCTGGTTGTGCCGGTTGCTGAATCACTGATTGCGCCGGTGTTGGTTGTTGTCCGCCTCGTTCTGGCATTGATTGCTGTGGCGTGTACTGCCGCGGTGCCACCGGTTGCTGTGCAGATTGCGGTTGCGCATCCTGCCGTGGTTCCGCTGGTTGCCGCTCGGCTTGCTCCGACGCGGATTGCGGTTGCGACTCCTGCCGCGGCGTCACCGGTTCCGGCGCATTTTGTTGCGGTGCATCCGCCGATGTATTTGGCCGAAACGCCGCTAACTCAGCCCCACAGTTCGCACAAAACGCATCCGTCACCAAAACCTTCGTGCCACAATTTGGGCAAAACATCGTGGCCTGCCCGTCACCTGATCCATCTGTTGCCATTTTGGTCCCCACCCTTAATCAACTAATTTATACATTTAGTATTTATTATAAAATACCGCTTATGGGTTGTCACGCGCATTCCAGTCGCTGGAACGACCCCAAACACACTAAAAAGTCCTGTCTTAGCCTAAAACACCCGGCCAAAACAAGACTCCCTTAATCGTAGACGCTTCCGGTTACTTGCCCATCTGCGCCGAAATATCACTGATCGACACCCGCGTGACGTACTCCGACAGCGCATACTGCTCGGCAATCACCGGAAACTCGCCATCGTGGTGAAATTCTACCCGCACCGTATAGGCTTGGTTTCGACTTAAAATAAAATCAACGCTGATCGACCCTCGCGTTAATGACGAAAAATCAACCTGAACGCTTTCCATCGTCTTACAGTCCACGTACTGGTAATGACTCTTGCCGGTTCGACTGACTGACAGCGCGTTCGTCATCTCCTGGTGCCCCTCATAATCATCGGGCGCAACTTGGTAAAAATACCAATCCAGTTTCACCATCAATAACTGAGCCAGCGCTAACGTCTGATCCAGCAACGCGACCGAATCGGCATGATCAACGTGTAAATCCATCGTCTCCGCTACTCGCAGTGCCGTTTGATAACGACTCTGGGTCATCTCAGCTAACCGGTCATGTTCAAGGGTGGCAATGGTGGCCTTAAAGTAACCGACATAGTCGGCCAATGCTTTCGCCAAGGCTCGGCGTAACCGGCGGCGCCGTTGGTACGCCTCAAAAACGCTTAATTTCACAGTTGTAGTTGATTCGTGCTTCAAAAAAGTCCCCAGCGACATCGTTGTCCTCCACAATTAAGTTGTTCGCGGATTAAGTTTAGCATAATCCACACCTGATGATAATGGTCTAGAACAATTTCGCTAAAAGTCGGAGCACCCTTCACGTTCTGTCGCTTCAATGTAACGCAGAACGGCCGAACACCCCTTACAACAATGGGGCGTTCGACCGCTTTATCTCGTTGTTTCACCGACTAAACAAAATTGCGCATATACGTCACCGTATGCCGAATCGCCGCATCCACCTGCGCTTCATCCGCTTCAAACGCCTTGTCTTCGATTTCAATACTGGTATTACCGGCATATCCAACATCACTCAAGGCCGACACAAACCGACCCCAGTCAATATCACCGTAACCGGGTAACTTAGGCACCATATACGACAGTGGTGTCGCCATTGTCCCAACCTCAGCCAACTGGTCAGGTAACAGCTTAATGTCCTTGAAGTGCACCAAGAATAACTTGTCTCGAAATTCGTAGATGGGTTTCACATAATCCAACATCTGCCAAACAAAGTGTGACGGATCATAGTTCAAACCAAAGTTATCGTAGTCTAAGCGCGTAAACACCTGCCGCCAAACTGCTGGCGACGTCATGATATTTTGACCACCTGGCCACTCATCGTCGGTAAACAGCATCGGACAGTTTTCGATACCGATTCGAATTCCCCGATCTCGAGCGTATTCAATGATTGGTGGCCAAACGGTCGCCACTAAGTCGAGGTTTTCCGCCACGGTTCGGTACTGATCACGGCCCAAAAAGGTCGTCACCAGCGGAACGCCCATCATTTGAGCGGCGTCAATAACCCGGTAAAGGTGCGCAATCGCCGTTTCGGCAACTTCCACATTCGCTGATAACGGGTTTGGGTAATACCCCAACGCTGAAATTTCAACGTGTCGTTCAGCAGCGTACCCGCGCATTTCCTCCGCTCGGACTGGTGTTAAGCTTTCGGCGTCAACGTGGGATACCCCCGCATACCGGCGCGCACCGTCCCCCTTGGGCCAAGCCGCTAATTCAACACAGCTTAACCCGCGAGCGGCCACGTAATCAATGACTTCTTCATACGACATGGTTTCTAAAATCGCACTCAACAACCCTAATTTCATCCTGCCACCCCTAACTTTCGTCCTTCGACACCGACCGCTGAATCAGCAACGCGCCGATGATAATGATCCCTTTGATGGCGCCCACCAAAAACGACGGTACCCCCAACAAGTTCATCAGGTTATTAATAATGCCGAGGGTCAGGGTGCCAAATACCGTGCCTAAAATCGTCCCGCGACCACCGGCCATCGACGTCCCACCAATCACAACGGCCGCAATCGCATCCATTTCGTAGCCACTCCCGGAAGACGCAGAGTTCATACTCCCTAACCGTGAGGCTTCAATGATTGAGGCCAAGGCAACTAGGATTCCGGATAACGCATACACCAGCAATAACACTCGGTTGACGTTAATCGTTGACAGGAAACTGGCCCGTTTGTTACTCCCAATTGCGTACACGTGCCGGCCAAACGCCGTCCGCCGCGCAATGATGCTAATAATGATACAAAGCGCAAACCAGTAGATCATCGGCATCGGAATGACACCAAACAGCTTGGTATTGGCAATGGCGGTAAAGGCACTCGCCGACTTACCAGAGGCCAACACCCCGCCACCATCAAAGTAGTATTCGGAGACGGACCGGTAGATCTGCATGGTCCCTAGGGTCACGATGAAGCTGGCACGCCAAATTTTGAAATCAAGCCACCGGTGATGGCCCCGAAGACCAGTCCCGCAAACACGGCTGCCAAGATGGCCAAGAAGATACTCTGCGTGGCATTTAAAATCGTCATCGCAATCAGTCCAGTGGCGGCCATCTGCGACCCCACGGCTAGATCGATGCCCGCCGTGATGATCACCAGTGTCATGCCCAGGGCGATGATGCCGATGATCGAGTTGTTCATTAAGATGTTCATGATGTTACTGACGCTGAGAAAGATTGATCCCTTGAGGAGCACCGCCACGATGAACAGAATCAGAAAGGCAAAAATAGCGCTATAGTCCGCGATCAATCCCTTCAGACTGCGTTGTTTGTGCTGAGGTGCTGAAGTGTCCTGCGTGTCTATCATAAGCTCACCTTCCTAATCTAATTGCCCACCGGTCGCCACCAACATGATGTCACGTTCGTTGATGGCGTCGTGTGGCAGTTCCGCTCGAATCTCGCCGTGGGTCATCACGTAGACTCGGTCGCAAAGCTGTTGAATCTCCGCAATTTCACTGGTCAGAATCACGAAACTAATGCCCGTTTTCGCCAAGTCCATAATTTGGTGGTAAATTTCGGCTTTCGCACCCACATCGACCCCCTGCGTCGGATTATCCAAGATCACCACGTTAGTTGGTGCAGAGGGCTTTAGCCAACAGGACCTTTTGCTGATTGCCACCAGAAAGCGACCCGATGACGTCTTTAACATCCGCCACCTTAATGTTGATTTGCTTAACGTAGCGTTGAACGGTGGTTGCCAGTTGCCGCCGGTGGATCAGCCCACCATGGGACAATCGCCCCAAAATCGGCAAGGCCATGTTTTCCTCGATATTAAGGTCTGGCACAATACCGTTTTCTTTGCGGTTCTTCGGTAAATAAGCAATTCCGTACCGCTTCACATCCGCGGTGATCCGGATTCGAACCGGCTTTTCGTTAACCAAAACCTGCCCGGCATCAAACGGCGTTGCGCCGACAACGGCACTGAAGAGTTCACTTCGCCCATCACCCAGCAAACCCGTCACGCCGATAATCTCACCTCGATGAACAACGAGATCCACGTTATGAAATTCCCGCGCTTTCGTCAGACCTTCCAAGGTTAAAATCGGCTTACCCAGTGGTCGTGGCTGATAGATTTCACTGTTGGCCAACTCCTTACCCACCATTTGATTACTCAGTTGCACTTCGGTTAAGTTTGGCGTGACCGGCCCCGAATTCACCACGACTCCGTCACGCATGATCGTGTAGGTATCGCAAATTTCTAGCACTTCGTTAAGTTTATGCGAGATAAAGATTAAGCTAACCCCTTGATCACGCAACGTCCGCATCATTTTGAAGACGTCGTTGATTTCAACATCGGTTAACGAGGTGGTAGGTTCGTCCATAATGATCACCTTGGCATCGCGCATCAACGCCCGCACGATTTCGGTAATTTGCTTATAAGACGGATTGAGGTCGCGTACCATGGTCGTCACATCAAGGTCGATGCCGACTTGGTCCACAAATCGCTGCGCCGTCGCAATCATTTCCCGTTGCCGTAACAACCCATGACGTTTGAGTTCGTGACCTAAATACAGGTTCTCGTACACGCTTAAATCGTTGATCAGTGAGAGTTCCTGATGGATAAAGGCGATCTGTTGCTGGGTGGCCGGTGTCGCTGGTGCGCCATCGATTTCAATTTCACCCTGATCCTTGGTATACACGCCGGTGAGAATGTTCATTAGGGTGGTTTTCCCCGTCCCGTTCTCACCTAACAGGGCGTGAATTGACCCGGTTGCCAGTGTAAAATCAACCCGCTTGAGTACGGCGTTGGCCCCGAAAGCTTTTTCAATTTGGCGCATCTTAACGACATCAGTCATCCGTTTCACCGACCTTTAGTATGGTGACTTCGCATCTAGGAATTTAGCAACGTTACTCTTCGTGACGATGGTTGGCGCAATGATGGTGTCCTTCTTGATGGTCTTCCCGTTCATCGCCTTGTTTGCCAACTTGATGGCATCGCCGATCATGGCTGGTGAGTAGGTGGCCGTAAATTTGGTAATGTCGCCGCCAGCCTTGATTTGCTTGAAGTAGGCTTGGTCACCACCGGCACCCGAGATGATCTTGATGTCCGTTCGCTTAGCGTCCTTCACAGCTTGTAAGATCCCGATTGATGATTCGTCATCGATGGAGAAGATCCCGTCAACTTGCTTGTTTGATTGCAGCATATCCGTCGCCGCCTTCAAGCCCTTTTCTTGGGTGAAGTCATCGGCCGTCATGTTGACTAACTTAATGTCTGGGTAGCTGGCCTTCATAACCTTCTTAAAGCCGGCTGTCCGTTCAGCGCTCACAGAACCTGAGCTTGGCACGTTCAGTACGGCAACGGTGCCCTTGCCCTTCAAGGCATCACCGATTTTCTTAGCTGATAATTGGCCGATTTGTGGGTTAGACCCAGCAACGTAACCGGTGTATTTGGCGTCCACTTTCCGGTCAAAAACAACTAGTGGAATTTTGGCGGTGACGATTTTCTTCGCTGCTACCGAGACTTCGTCAGTTTGCGGTTGGAGTACGATGGCCCCCACTTTTTGGGAGATCATGTCGTCGATTTGAGATGCTTGTTCGTTGACGGATGATGAGGTGACGATCTTATATTTTTTCAGCCCTAACTTCTTCACTTGTTGTTGGGCGTAGTAGTTCACGCCGGCTTCCCAGCCGTGGTCGGAACTTGGAATCACCACGGCGAGGGTCTTGCTGCTGGTGGTCGATGAATCGCTTGATTTTTTGTCCGATGAGGAGCTGCTACAACCGGCTAAGCCAATCATCGTGGCTGCCAGTGCGGTAACGCCAAGTAACTTAACTAGTAATCCTTTTTTCATATTCGTTCACCCCTGAAGTTGAATTGGTTGCTGTTGTGCATCGCTGACGACACAGGCGTCGACCAGCTGCATTAAGTAATCTGCTTCTGAGAAATCAACGTACCCGGCACTAGGCTTGCCGTTAACGTCATCGTAAAAGGCTTGAATGCCAGCGGTAAAGGCGTCCTTCCAACCCACCGCGTGACCATTGGGCAGTTCCGCATCGTGAGCGGCTTGCCCGTGTAAATACTGACTGGCAGCGTACAGCTCTTCGTTGCCCTGGTCCCGGTGACCGACCCATAACCGATCCGGTCGCTCCTGATACCATTCCAACGCCTGTTCACTGCCTTCGACTAACACGTGGAGGTCGTTCTTTTTACCGGCAGTCACCTGCGACACCCGGATCAAGCCGGATAAACCATCTTCGAAGGTCACAAAGATGATGGCCGCATCCTCGTTGCTAACGGGAACTTCTTGTCCATTTTGGAACCGAGTGGCGTATTCTTGCAGACGCTTCACTTCAACGCTCACAATGCGTTGATTGAAGATGTACTGTAAGGTATCAAAACAGTGCGAACCGATGTCGGCGATTGCCCGAGTGGGACCACCAATTTCAGCGTCTACCCGCCAATCGTAGTCGGTCTGTTTCAATAACCAGTCTTGCAGGTACTCGGCGTTGACGAACCACGGTCGCCCAATTGACCCACTGGCCACCCGTTCGCGCATCTCTTCCACCATCAGATTATGCCGGTAGTTGAAATTAACGCCGCCTTTGAGGCCGGATTTGGATAACTGCTTGACCAGCGTTGCCGACTGTTCGGCGTTACTGGTAAACGGCTTTTCGCAGTAGACGTTCACCCCCGCGGCGATCAGTTGCTGATTAATCGCAAAGTGGAAACTACTAGGTGTGCAGTTGTGGACAACTTGTAAGGTCGGCTCTGCCGCCAACAATTCCTCAACTGACGTGTAGTACCGGGGAATCTCCATTGCTTGACTGAGTTGTTTGGCGACCGCTTCATTTGGTTCACACACCGCAACTAGGCGCGCCCCCGGAACTCGCCGAATCGCTCGATGTGCTGCTTACCAATGAAGCCGATCCCAATGACCGCAACATCCATGTCGTGGCCTCCTTCCAAAACAATGTTATCGCTTACAAACTCAGAATAAAGTGATTAAGCATGATAGTCAACGTAATTTTTGCAAAATATAGTGTAACATTTACAATATAGCGTAATATATACCGTATTTTTTAGAAAAATCGTGCTATAATGAGTGGCAAATACGAAAGTAGGGATCTCGATGAGCCGAAAACGAAAACCAGCCTCACTCTCAGACATCGCTGCCGCCTCCGGTTACTCGATTGCCACGGTTTCGCGGGCAATCAGCCATCGTGGCAGTGTCAGTGCAGTCGCCCAACGCACGATTGATGCGCTGGTGGCGGAAATGGACTATCACGTCACAAACACCCGCCAACCAGCCAAGAGCACCACGATTGCCGTGTTGATACCCAATTTATCAAATCCGTTCAATTCATCGGTGCTCGAAGGCATTCAAAATGCGGCCAATGCCCACGACCTGAACGTTGCGCTATTAATGGTCAAAGAAACCGACACCAATATTGAGTACTACTTAAACATGTTGAAAGACGCCAACTACTGCGGGGTAATCGCCTTGGCTGCCCTTCCGGATAACCAAACGGCGTACCAACTCAACCATGAGATTCCGGTGGTGATGTGCTCGGAATACTTAGAGGACACCGAAATGTCTTACGTAGGCATCAACGACGATATCGCAGCGCAAAAAGCGACCGATTACCTCACCCGAATCGGCCGGCGCCACATTGCGCTGATCAACGCGACGACTAACCATAAGTACGCTCGGGAACGGGAAGCTGGCTACAAACAGGCGCTGCGGCGAGCGCAGCTGTCGTTCGAGGCGGATCTAGTGCTGCATATTAACAGCATCCGTTATAATTTAGCACTTTCGAAAGTCACGGACCTGCTCCGCACCCGCACCGAAATCGATGCGATTTTTGCCACTTCGGATATCTTTGCGATTGCGGCGTTGGAAGCTGCCCGTCACTTAGGGCGGCGGGTACCGGATGAGCTTTCTGTTGTGGGGTTTGATAACATCTTCTTAGCCACCGTGGTCTCACCAAAGCTCACCACCATTAAGCAACCGGCCTATGAAATTGGTCACGAAGCGTGTGAAATTCTGAGGGAAAAGATTGCGCGAAAAAATGCGCCGGAGCGGCATGAGGTGTTGGAGCGTCGTTGTTGGTGAGGGAAAGTACGTAGGACAGAGCGTGGAGCGAAACGGGTTGAAAGCGGAGCGTAAGGCGTAACCGACAGAAAGTCGTGGGCTTCGGCTTTATGTTGGTTGCGCCTTGCGTGCAGTTTTCAGTTTCGTGGAACGCGTTTCAGCTCAAGGACAGGAAAGCTCACTCCCCCATTCTCTAATAATCAATCCACACATAAAGGAGCTCACACCTATGATCAACTTAATCTTCAAAGACAATCAGTACCTCGACCGCAACAACCACTTCAACGATGATATTGAACAGGCTAGAATCATCAAAAGTCGTAAGATTGCCAACCAAATCGCTGCCGAATACAACGCTCAAGTTACCAGCTATTCTTGGATTTCAGACCGTGAAAATCCATGGTTGGCTGATATGGAAGACGAATAAGGTACCGATAATTAGCGGTACAAACACTTTTAACTAGTTTTCTAGTAAAACAAAAAAGACGCTATTCCCGGATTCCCCAATCCGAAAATAGCGTCTTTTCATCCTCATTTCACTTCGCCAACGTCCGGACTAAATAGTCCTCAAACGTGTTGGGTCCCGTCCCAACAACATCGTTAAAACAGTCACGTTCCCGTCCAATCCCCATTGGCTGTAACTGTCGGCAAGGTGCTTAAAGCCAGTCCTAAAGTATAAATCCTGCGCGCCGATATCATCTAAAAACTGCTCAACTGGCACGTATTCAGCAACGGCATGCTCCCCGGTGACGCATTGAAGCGGGTCACTAATTCTTTCGGCGTGTACGGTGCGGTCCCCACTAGCTCGTACGTGGCCTTATTATGTTTGGCTGGTTCCGCAAGCACGTTCAACACGACTTCGGCAACGTCAATTGGATCAACGTACGCAACGGCACCGTCTAAGCTGTAGAAAATCCGGTATTTTCCGCTCCGCTTTACCGCTAGTGGATCAAAGTTGTGCATGTAGTGCATCGGTTGCAAAATCGTGTACGGCAACTGGGTGCGCATACCCGTGTAAATTAAATGCTCCTCCACATCGCGCTTGGCCGTATGCTGCAACAGTGAACTCAATATGGGGTGGGTCACCGACATAAAAATGAACTGCTGCAACTTCGCCTCAGCTGCCAGATCAATCAATGAATTCCCAATCAACGCTTCCTCCGATGAAAATAACGGTGGAATATAAATTAAAATATCCGCCGCACTAATAATCTCAAGTTGAACGTCCAACTGAGTCAGATCACCCACGATGGCCCGTTCGATCCCTGGTAGTTGCTTCACTGTCGGATTAAGGTCCGTCGCAATCACTGGCAGTCCGCGTTTCACCAATGCATCAACAATAATTGACCCGGTATGGCCAGCTGCTGAAGTCACAACAATCATCTTTTTCATCCCCTTTGCTAAAAGCGTAACACAAATTAGGTGCATATGCACCTAATTTGTGTTACGCTTCACTTGAAAACTAATTCTTTTAGGAGGATGGCATTATGGAACTCGTTAATCATCACGTCTTAATCACCGGTGGCACAACTGGCATCGGCTTCGCAATCGCGCAAAAGTTACTGTCATTGGGCAACGATGTACTGGTTGTCGATTATAGTCAGACCAACATTGATCAAGCTAAAAAGACCCAACCAGCTCTGCAAACGTTCAAGGCCGACTTAAGTTCGGCAAGTGAACGTCAACGATTAGCTGACTGGGTTCAAGTTCATTTTAGTGACCTCGATATGTTGATCAACAACGCCGGTATCCAGCGCTGGATCAACCTTCAAAATCAGGATAAGCGGCAAAGCTGGGACTGGTACCATCAGGAACTGGCCATCAACTTTGAAGCCCCGCTTCACCTGACGATGCTCCTGTTACCGTTGATTACGAGTCATCCGAACAGCGCCATCATCAACGTCTCATCCGGCCTGGTCATCACCACCGGTGCCTGGGTGCACTGTATACTGCCTCGAAGAATGCGGTTCATGGCTTTACCCAATCGTTGCGTCTTCAGTTAGAGGAAGCCGACACGGCGGTATTTGAAATCCTACCACCCGCCGTCAATACCAACCTCGGTGGTAGCGGTGAGCACACCTATGGCTCTGACCTCAACGAATTCGTCAGTGCGGTGATCGACCAACTGGCAAGTGATACGCCAGAGATCACCTTTGACACCTCGTGGACGCAACTGCGCGCCACTAAACAAGAGAACAACGACATGACCGAGCAAGTATGGCACATGTTTAAAGACAACCCGACTTTCAAGAACGCTTAATCGGCCGTGCCTTGTTCAATCGAGTGGCGGAGCTGAATCAATTGTTCAAAGATGTGCTGAGCGTCCGGCCCCAACCTAGACATCAACTCGGCATTTAATTGCTGAATAAATTGATTGATTGCGGTGGTAATCTGCTGACCATCCGCTGTCAGATAAAGCTGCGTTGCTCGCCTGTCTTCAGGATTGGTTCGCTTGTCGACCAATCCTTTTTTGATGAGGTGGTTGACGGCACGGGTGATCGAACTGGGATTCAGGTGCACCACGTCGTTAAATTCACGTTGCACGATACCGGGATGGTCACCGATTTTCATCAGGTAGAAGTAGTTGGACGCATTAACATCGTACGGCGCCAGGGTTTCGGTAATGTGCGTTGAAATGGCAAGATTCAGTTGGGCGACTTGCTGCACGAAATCGGCTTCGGGGGTGTTGGGCATGTTGAGACTCCTTGAATTTTAAATGAGTATTGTTTTCAGTGCTATAACACTAGTTACTATCAAGTTTATCATATAACTTGGGAAATGCGGGAGGTGGGGTTCTGATTATGACAGAATTTATGCATCGTATATTATCAGGCAAATTAATTTCATTTTTGAAAAGTATTAGATTCCTTTATCAAGGCATATTGCCAAATTATTTAATGATATAATAAGAATATTAAATTCATCAATTTAAGAAGGCCTTGCCATGCATAAATCTACTATCTACAAATCTGCTTTACTATTACTACTTCCATTGGGAATTATCGGGGCAACAACGACAACCTCTGCCTCAGCGAAGAATTCGCTTCGTCACTATCCAGCCAGATTTCAACGAACCTGGTATCATTACACTGACGGTCGATACGAAAAAATGATATTTACGCCCAATCATTTAAGTAGCCATACTTACTATGAAAAATGGTACTATAGTCGTTCCCCTTTGCACACGCGAAATCTAAACCTCGATGGTGAACAAGTTTCTTCACATCAAAATTGGACATTCGCAACTTTTAAATCACCATGGCTTTGGGTTTATGGCTGGAATCAAACTGCAGGTGCCGGTGACTATTACAAAGTGAAAATTCATAGCTATCACGGTGTTCGTTTCCGTGTTTTAAGTGCCGCAGGTGGCGCCGGCATATGGACTTATGAGCACTTTTATGCAACTAAGAAAGTCGCTAAAGTAATGAAAAATCGGCATTTTTCAGGCGAGCGCTATTATCCAGAAATCAATTAGTAAATAAATAAGGAACCTACCGAGTTTGGTAGGTTCCTTATTTATTTACTATAACTATTCCTCACGCCGCTTCCGCCGTAACCCAAGCGCACCGGCCAAGCCAGCCAACAATCCTAGTCCCGCCGTTGAAGCTGCGGCGTTACTTTGATCATCCGTCTGTGGCAATTGCTCTTGTTCTGCAGCTTCACTGGCTGCGTTCTGTTCAGTTTGCGCCGTCAGAGATGGTTCGCCATCAGTTGCAAGCTGTTCGATGTTACCAGTCCGCTCAGCATGCCCATTGGATTCGGACGCCCCATTCGTCTCGAATTCAGGGTTGCCTGCTTGTCCAGAGGTGCCAAGTTGCTTAACCTTTGGATCATTGTTAGCAGACTGCGTTTCGTTCGTCCGTGCAGTATTTCGTGTCGACTCCGCTGTATTTGCTTGCTTTGCTGGTGTGGTTAACCCATCGCTAGCAGTTCCCCCGGCCTGTTCAGTCGAAGCTGTTGGAACCGTTTCAACAACCGTTTCCGTCACCACTTCTGGTTGTGACAGCGTTGTCTCTTGGTACAACACGTCGCCGGTTTTTTGATCAACGCTAGCCGAAGTCTCAACATTACCGGCCGTGACTTTCGATAACGTGACCTTGTTGCCGTCACGTTTGATCAAAACGCCACCAACCTGTTGGGCGTCGTCCGCAACCTTAATTGCGTCCGGTGCCGTTGCGCCGATTTGGTTGAGTAGGTTTTGAACTAACTGTGTCAATGATGACGTGGTTGCGGTCGGATCACCAAAGGTCAGGTTCGTCTGTGACCCATCCGACCAAATTTGACTCATAGCGATTGGCGTCCCAGCGTCATCGGTCACAACTTTGGTCGTGTTGCCGTTGTTGGTAACGGTCGTGACTTGGTTGGCCGTAAAGTTACCAGCCGCATCTGCGCCCAAGATCAGTTGGGTATCGCCAGCGGTTTGAACACCGGCTACGTTGCCATCGGGCGTAGCGGTAAAGCTCAACGTTCCGGATGTCACCGTAGTCCCCGGCGTCAAATCAGTCGCCTTCGTTTCGCCAGTAGCGGTTTGTTCAACCAACTGGTAAGTGCCGTCAGCTTGACGTTGGATGGTCGATTGACTGCCATCTAACCAGGTCGTGTCGGCTTGGGTCAACTGTGCGCCGTCCGCGGTCAATTGGGTGGTGATCACCGTTTGGCTGCCGTTAGTTTGGTAAAGTTGATCCTTACTGTCAGACACCTTCCCGTGCTTGGCCGTAACCGCCGTATGGTAGTTGGTCAACGGATCAGTTGCTTTGTGGAGCACGTAGCTATCAGTCGATGCATCGTAGTCCAAGTTAACGTCATTTGCCAAATGCTGCGTTGGAACCGTCGCCGAAACCGTGGCCTGCTCTGGCGTAGTCGTTGGGAGGACGCCCTTATCTTGCAAGAGCTGTTGAATCAGCTTCTGAATGGCCGTTGTGCTCTGTGAAACTTGAACGTTGGTCTTGCTCTGATCGTTCCAAGTCTTATCGATTGACGTCACGTCAGCATCGAGATTGGTTGCAACGACCGTGGTGCCGTCAGTATCCTTGGTAACCGCAACCTTGGTGTAAGCAAAATTCCCTTGGTCATCAGTCCCAACGGCGTAAGTTGTCGTACCGCTGTTACCAGCCAAGTCACCGCTAAACTACCGTCATCTGCTTTGGTGATGGTAAATCCAGCCACCGTTTGGCTGCCCGTCCGATCAGCAATTGCCAAGAGTTGGGCGATACCGGCTGCATCAACGACGACTGCCTGCTTCGTACCGGCGTCGTAAGTCGTTAACTGAACGAGTTGGCCGTTGGCGTTGGTTTCAACTGTGGCGACGTTGGCATCGGTATCCGTGTATTTAGCCGTCTTCGCGTAACTGACAGTACCATCCTTTTGGATGATCAACTGTTGCGTCAGTTCACTGCCATCAGCTTGCGGCGTGGTCAATGTGAGCACTTGTGCGCCATCACTTTGAGTGCTCCGCTTGGTACCGGTTGTCGTCAGCGCATCAGTGCCATCCGGCAGGAGCACGACAGTTGCGGTCGTTACCTCTGGTGCCACCGTTGCGACAACTTGCCCTTGCTTGCCAAGTTGACTCGTGACCACCGTTGTGACTGTGGTGTCACCAGTTGGCGTCACCGTAGTCGTGGTAACCGTGGTTGCCGGTACCGTGATGTTGGTGGTTGCTGGCGTGGTCGTGGTCAACGTGGTGGTTGACGTAATCGCCGTAGTCCGTGGCACGGTCAGTGTTTCAACCAACTGCCCTTCAGCGACCGTTGTGGCCTTAAATACACTGAGTGCACCATCGGCTGGTGTGACGAAGGTCAAGCCGTCAGCGGTTCCGTTACCACCCGCAATCGTTGCCGTGGTGCGCGTGCCATCGGTTTCAACCGTTATCACCGTCAAATCATGGTTATCAGTAATGTGAATCGTCGAAATGGCACCGTCTGACCAACTTTGTGTAAAGGTCGTCCGCGCGGTTTCAACCGCCGTTGCCAGATTCGTTGTCGCTTGTTTGAGCTGCGCAATCGTTGCCGTACCACCGTCAAGCAACGTTTGGAGCTGTTGCTTAGCGGATTGAACGAGTGGTGTCGTGGCCGTTGTTGAGAGGTCGGTCACCGCAATCGCGGCCCGGGCAACATCATTGGTATTTTGCGCGGTTGCAATCACGTTTTGGAGCGCGATTGTTGCTTGCTCGATTTGCGCCGTGGTGCCCGTACCATGCTTAGCAGCCGTCACCGCACTAATCAACGCATCGTTGGTGCCCAGCACATCTTGGTGATGCGCTAACTCGGCTGGAATCGTAATCGCTTCGGCCGTATCGATTGCCGTAGTACGTAAAGTTTCGGCAGTGCCAACTTCAGTCGCTAAATGCTGTGTAGCCTGCGTCAATTCCGTAGCAGTCGCTGTACCATTCTCTAACAAGGCTGCTAACTGCGTCAACGCGTTAGCCACCCCGGTTTCCTTCGTCAAGGTAGTTGCGTTAGCCGTTACTAACGCCATCTGACCAGTTGTTTGCGCTGTACCCGTTGCAGCAATTGCGGTGTTCAAATCAGTGGTTGCCTGTTTGATGATTGCGGTTGTCCCGACTTGTAAGGCCGTGTTCAAGGCCGTTTGCGCTGCGATAACGTCGGCGCTTGCTTTGAGTGACGTTGGAATCACCACGGCAGTTGCGGCAGTGATTACCGTATCACGTTGCAATCGCGCGGTTTTAAGCACATCCGTTAAGGCATCGTTGGCTGCATTGATTTCAGCGGCGCTACCTGTCGTAAAGGTCTTCGTCAACGTTGCCATTGCAGTAGCGACCGGTTGTTCGTTGGCAACTCTACCAATGCCCGTTAACGTGTTTTTTGCCGTGGTTAACGCTTGGTTAGTGTTGGTAATCGCAGTGGTCAACACCGTGGTTGCCGTGTCAATCTCAGCCGTCGTCCCAGTGGTTAAGGCCGTCGTTAACTTGTCAGCCGCTTGCTTAACGTCTTGGTTGGCCTTGAGTTCGGTTGGGACCTGAACTGCATTGGCCGTTGTTGCAGCGGTGTTGCGCGCCGCCTTAGCAGTCGTGGTGGCTTGCTGTAACGCTGTTACGGCCTGCTCGATGGCGTCTGCCGTTCCCGTTGTTAACAGATCAGTTACGCCAGTCACAGCCTTTTGAACCGTTGCTTCGTTAGCGACATCGCCGAGGTTGCCAAGGGCAGTATTGGCCGTTGTTTTGGCATCAGTCACTGCTTGGACCGCGTTTGCTAATTCGGTTGCGGCGATGTTGATGTCATCGGTGGTACCATCAGCCAATTTGGTGTTCAACGTTTCCCGAGCCTTTTTCACTTCCTCGTTAGCTACTTGGTTACCCGATACGATGATGTTCATTGCATCGTTGATTGCGGTTGTCCGAGCGGCTTGGGCAGTTTGGACGGCCGTTGTTAGCTGTTCAGTAGCCTTGGTAATTTCGGCGGTCGTTCCACCAGTCAAGGCAGTTTGTAACAAACCAACTGCCGTTTGAACACTGCCTTCGTTGCCAACTGGTGCAACATTATCTAGCGCTGCGGTTGCAGTAGTTTGAGCTAATGTTGCTACGGTGATGGCGTTGGTTAACGTGGTTGTGGCTGCCATGATTTCACTAGTGGTTCCAGAGGATCGCATAGTTTGCAAGTTATCCTGAGCACTTGTCACAGTGGTATTGGTTGCCAAATCCGTTGGAATCGTAATCATATTCGCAGCAGTGACTGCCGTTGCGCGACTGTAGGTTGCTTGATCAATGTCGGTCGTTAAGGATTCCGTTACTGCTACGATATCGGCAGTGGCAGCAGTTGCCAGTAACTCATTCAACGTGTTGGCCTTTGCCTGAATGCTTGGTTCGTTGGCGACTGTCCCCTGTGAGTTGAGTGCGGTATTGGCATTTTGTTTAGCAGCTATGGTACTGTCAATGACTGTTTGTAGTGCGGTTGCCGCCTCATTGATTTTGGCTGTTGTTCCTGTCACAAGCTGTTCCTCTAGCACACCTCCAGCAGTAGCAACATCACTATTTTTAGCAATATCAGGCGTTATGTTTGATTGTGCTTCAGTAGCCTTGTCAGTCGCTGTTTGTCTGTTGGTCAACGCAGTTTTAGCAGTGGTGTTCAAGGCATCGATAGTCTTGCTGATTTCATCAGTCGATCCATTTGCTAACAGACTAGTTAACTGAGTTGTTAGCTGTTCAACTTCATCTTCATTGCCGACTGGTTGAGCCGTAGTCAAGGCCGTTTGACCATCAGCGTAGGCTTGATTGGCGCCATCGATGGCCGTTTGAAGTTTAGCCGTCATTTCAGTGATGGTATCCGTTTTTGCGACACCTGTATCGGCATCGGACAAAGTTTGAGTTAATAATGCTTGGGCTGCCTTAACGGTCGAGTTATCGGTAATAGTTTCATCAATTGTGATTTGATATGCTTTAGCAACAGCTGTTTCCCGTATTCCAGTTGCAGTCTCAACTGCTGTTGTAAGCGTAGCAACTGCACCATCGATTGCGTCCGCTGTCCCAGTCGACAAAGTATCATTTAACGCTGTAATCGCCTTTTGAACTTCATCCTCCTGGGTAACCGGAGCAGTTTTCTCAAGCGCTACTTGAGCTGTCTGTTGAGCGTCACCGGTCATTTGGATAGCAGTATTCAGCGCCGTCGTCTTCTCGGTAATGTCAGCAATCGTTCCGTTTGAAATCGCCGTGTCTAAGGCCGACTTAGCAGCCGTAACATCGGCATTTTTAGCTATATTTCCCGGCACTTCAACGGCAGTCGCAACTGTAACAACGTCGGCTCGCTCACCATCCGTTTGATCTAACAATTTATCTAAATCATTAGTTGAAGTTTCAATGTCGGCTGCACTACCTGAATTTAGTAAATCATTTAACGCCTGGATAGCCGCATTCACTGTCTCTTCGTTCGCAACGATTCCTGCATTATCAATCGTGTCTTTTGCCTTGCTCTTGACGTCGGTTGTTGTGCTAATGGCGGTTGTCAAATTTTTCGTTGCCTGAACAATTGCTTCAGTTGTTCCTGAATCAAGCGCATCTGCCAATCTATCTTGAGTCATTTGAACATCGCTATTTCCTGCAACTTCAGTTGGTACCTGAACTGCACGACCAGCATTAACCGCAGCGTCACGTGATTCCTGAGCCGACTTGGTAGCTTCAGTGAGCTTAGCAGTGGCTGAACCAATCGCTTCGGTAGTCCCAGTTGTTAAAATACCTTTCAACGCTGTTAGTAGCGGTGACACAGTCGGTTCATTAGCAACCGTTTTAGCCGTATCAACTGCAGCGTTACCAGCAGTTACAGCCTTATCGGTAGCTGCACTGACAGTTTTCAAAACTGTTGTGGCCAACCTAATTTGCTCAGTTGTGCCCGTCTCCAACTTAGTCATCAAATTCGTTGCGGCAGAAGCAACGTCAGCGTTGTTCTTCAGAGTCTCTGGTACATTTTTTTGTGCCTGATTGGCATCGGTAATGGCCACATTTCGGTCAGCTTGAGCCGTCTGACTAGTTTGATTCAGCTGATCAGTTAGTTTTTGAATATCACTGGTTGTCCCACTCTTCAGTGCAGCGTTTAATTGATTAATCAGTGTGGCAACTTCGGTTTCATTATCAACTGATTCAGCCGTCTGTAATGCGGTTTGGCCTTGATTATAGGCAGTCGTTGCCGTTTCAATCACCTGCCGTAACGTTGCCGTCATACCCGTAATGTCAGCCGTTGTCCCTTGGTCAGTTTCACCATTGTTAAGTGCATCGTTCAGGTTACGCTTCGCTGCAATCACATCGGCATTGCCCGCAATCGTGAACTCAATAACTACCGTACCCGCGTCCTTAACGGCGATGTCGCGGTTCTCGTTGGCCAGCTTCAAAGCATTCTGTAAAGTAGCAGTGTCATCAGTAATTTGGGTGGCAGTACCTGTTTCAAGTGTCGCTGTCAGCGTTTCAATAGCCTTTTCAACATCAATTTCTTTAGTGACTGGAGTCGTTTTCGTCAGCAAATCTGAGCCAGTCGTGTAGGCCTTTTCAGTCGTTTCAATGGCCTTTTGAAGTGCCTCAGTAGCAGTATTAATCGAATCGGTTGTCGTTGGTGTGTTATCCCCTGCCGTGATTGCCTCTTGAAGTGCTTGATTAGCCTTGACCACGTCAGTATTTTCCGACAGATTTTCTGGAATTACAACAGCGTTGGCATCCTTAATTGCGACGGTTTGATCCGCTTTATTTTTCGCTGGCGTATAGGTAGCGTTGTACCCATCTTGGTAACCTTGCGATTTCGCACTTAGATCAGTAGCAGGCTCAACCCGTGAACTGCCGTCAGTAGTCCCCGCCGTTTGACCCAGCGCTTCATCTGCCTGATAACTATCCAGACCGGTTTGATACCCGACAGCATAGCCATCCTGATATCCCTTTGACTCACCACTCACGTCTAACGATGACTTGCCTGAAAGCCCGGTTGCTTCACCGACAGTTGTACCCGTTGTACGATCCGTATCATAACTGGCCTTCGCTGCTGTATACGCTTCTGTGTAGGCTGTCTGATACTTCTCACTTTCAGTCGCGTTATCAACGATTGCTTCACCGGCTAAACCAGCTTGGTTACCGGCTTCTGCGCCGGCTACAGTATCAGCCTTATCCTTTGTATCTTGGTACGTGCTATTGTAGCCATCAATGTAACCTTGAGACTTATCAGTTAAATCTGCCTCGGCTTCACGCGCATTACCAGCAGTTGCCCCATCAAACGCACCCATTTCGCGATCAGTATCATAACTAGCTTTCGCTGTTGTATACGCTGCGGTGTAGGCGTCTTGATATGAGGTAGTTTCTGTCGTTACATCGGCTGCAACATTACCAGCCAAACCAGCTTTAGCACCATCAAGTTTACCGGCATTCGTATCAGCCGCATTCTTGGCATCTTGATACGTACTGTTATAACCATCAATATACCCTTGTGATTTATCCGTTAAATCTATTTGAGCTAAACGATTATCACCGTCAATTTGCCCAGCTTTAGCACCTGAAGCTTCATCTTGATCATAGCTCGCTTTAGCAGTCGTATAAGCATCAGTATACGCAGTTTTAAACTTATCGGTTTCAGTCTGGTTATCAACTGCAACTTTACCGGCTAATCCGGCTTGCTTTCCGGCGTCTGTACCGGCATTTACATCGGCTGTATCTTTCGAGACTTGGTACGTACTGGTATAGCCATCAACGTACCCTTGTGATTGATCTGTTAAATCTATTGCTGCTTCACGAGCTTCACCGGCTGCAGTACCAGCGTCAGCACCGGCTATCCGATCAGTATCATAACTGGCCTTCGCCATTGTATAGGCAGCAGTGTAGGCATCTTGATACTTAGTGGTTTCGGTTGTAACGTCCGCCTTATCTTCACCTGCTAGACCCGCAGTGGTCCCATCAAGTTGACCGGCATTCGTATCAGCCTCGTCCTTCACACCTTGATACGTAGTGGTATAGCCGTCAATATAGCCTTGTGAGCGCCCAGTTAAATCAGCCTCATCTAATCGACTTGAACCGTCAGCTGTTGCATCGTTAATACCAGCCGTTTTATCGGCCGTATATTGACCTTTTGCAGCCTCATAGCTCGCCAATACACCGTCAGAATAACCCTTTGTATCAAGTGCTGTGGGTTGGTCTTTACCAGCTAATCCCGCAGCGGTGCCATCCGTCTCACCAAGTTTTTTATCTTCATCGTAAGACGCTTTTCCAGTTTCATAACCGTTCAAATACCCTTTAATATAGGCTTCATCAAATGGTGTTTTCGCTAGCGTTGCTTCATCTTGCGGCGTTAAGTCGTTCAACCCAACACTGTGCCCGGCATCTTGCCCCTTCTTAAAATCATCGGTCGCAGTTTCAACAGCTTTCAAATACCCATCAATGTAGTTTTGCGGCTGATTATCAGCTGCCAATTCTTCCGAAGTCTTCACCGCATCATTCAAGAAATCGTTAGTCCCCGCAACATCGCCATCAGCGAGAGTTGCAGTATTAACATAGGATGGTTCGCCAGCAGCGGAAATCTTTTCCGTCGCACCACTTACCGCTTTCGGATCGTCAGGATTCATGTGTCCCAAACTAAAGTCTGCTCCAGAACCACCGTAGTTCACCGTCGTGTTACCGGCCGTCACATCCTCGTTAGCATTTAATGCTAGCGGTCCTTCAACCGAACCATCCGTCCCAGTTTCAGTCAACGTTGCTTCTCCCGTCGCCACATTGATTTCAATTCGAGACAGTGCACCATCAGACCACTTCTTTTGAATAATAACGATTTGCTCAACATTGTTCCGGGTAATGGTCGTTTGACCACCATCCGCATCATCGGTGACAGTGTCGTTCCCAGTGACAGTTAAGGTAGTCGCTGCGGTGTCAAAATTCAGTTGATCAGCAGCCAATCCGTATGCTGTAGCAACCTTTGCCTGACCTTCACTGGTCAGGCTGATTGTGTAGTCGTTAGGTTGTAAAGCAGCAACATTAGGATCAACTGCAACGCCATTTTTAGTAATCACAACGTCATCAGCAGTTAAGGTCACATTCGGCACGTTCAACCCGTCCTGAGGTGCTTTAAGTGTTACGTTAAAGCCGGTTTCACCTTCAGCAAACTTAACGGGTGTCAATGAAATATCTGGACTCCGATACGAAACGACATAGTTCCCAGTACTCTTACCTGGAATATCGGTCGAAGCAGTCCAAGCACCACCATCTAAAGTGTACCCAGAAATGTAACCGTCAACTTGTTGAATCGGGACTGAACTGATATCGCTACCCAGTGAAATTGCATTACCATTCACGTCCGTAATTTCCGTTGCCGATCCCGCATGAACCGCATTACTCGTTCCGGCCGAACCCTGACTAACTGCAGGAATCGTCACACCATCAGGCGTTGTATATGATGCAACAGCTTGCTGTTGTGTTTTCGAGGTGGCTTTATAGTAAACGTTAATCGTATTGTAAGTTCCGGTACCAGTAGTCATCGTAGGATCAACTACCTGCATATCGGCCCTTTGGAAGTTCCCAGTAATATCGGTACCAACTGCCCCAACGAAGGTGTAGCCATCAATAGTGGGTGCACCGTAGCTAGCGCTGTCGCCAGAAGTGGTTGCGGTAACGTTTAACGTATTCCCGACACTGGCGTTGATGTTTGTTGATGGTTTCAGCGTAGCACCACCATCCACGTTGATGTAGTTGACGGTAACTTGTTGAGTAACAGGCGTTAAAGTGAAGGAAGTCACTCGACCTTGAGCAAGTGCACTAGCACCACCGCCGCCAAATGCGCCAAATAACGCAATCGCTGTTGAACTAGGTAAGTTAATACCACTGACAGCTAGTGTCCGCAAAGGCGTTGAGGCTGCAGTATAAGTCTTCGCATCGTATAACGTTGCTGAAAGGGTCCCGGTAACAGTTTCACCGGATAACTGTGTTGAGTCCGGGGTCCATTGAATATCGTACAGAACATCCAGTACACCCGAAATAGGCGAAGTTTGAGGGTTAGTTCTTTGAGTCTTATCACCGTCTTTATCGTTACCGCCCATCAATGTGTCGTCATTTAACCCATCAATACCTTTATCAACCATTTGTAAATTGACAAACGACTTACCAGTTTTATCATCAGTTTGACGAATCGTTAGCGCACCTGGCTTGCTGTCATACGTATTCGGATCTCCCGAAACGTAACCATCAAATCCCACAAAAGTTGTGGATTGTTGGCCTAAAATACCAATATCAGCAGCCGCACTAGCACCAGCACCAACGCCAGCAGTTTGCGGTAATACGGGTTGAAGAATGATTCCCAAGCCACCGCCAGCAACATTTGTGCTCATTTGCCACTCGCCTTGAATTTCGAAACTAGAATTAGTATTGATCTGATTTTTGTACGCATATGACGCAGCCGAATTAGCGGAGTTATTAACTAATTTAACCCACTGTTTTCCGTTCGCATCAACGTAAACCTTCCCAAACTCTTCGTAATTATCACCCGTATTAGCAACAATAACTTCTTTATTACCATCAGCGGCATCAGCACCACCTTAACCTACGAAGTTACCGTTGTCTGATACATAGTAGGTATCCTTGCCATCGGCAGTCTTAACCGCTGTTAAATTCCCAGTAATCTCCGTTGACATATCATCCGAAGTCCCAGTCTGACCACCAATCGTCACAGCCCCCGGCGCAGTATCCGACACGTTTCCTTTATCATCAATATACTTACCGCCAAGTTGATCAATTGACTTCAAAGAAGTGGCGGTCATCGTATTTGTAGATGCTGTGTCATCGGTGCTGGTCGTCACATCACCAGCATCCGCACTAGCCCCATCCTTCGCCGTCACCGTCCCAACACTGGCGCCACTAGCCACCACCGCCTGCTTAGCCGCAGCAATATGTGCACTAGTCGCCCCAGCCGGCAAGTCAACCGTTACGCTACTATCCGTACCCGTGCTCGTAGTTGTGCCCACAGGTAAATCAGCGGTCGCCGAATTGGTGGCCGTTGTTTGGGAAGCATCTGAAGTTGACCCGGTTGTTGCTTGAGTCTGAGCTTGTGTCGTTGTCGAAGTCGTACTCTCGCCAGTAGTTGCCGGCTCAGCGGACGTTGAAGACACCGCCGCTGGACTGCTTCCCTGCGTCGATGTCTGTGCTGTGATTGCAGTATTTTCACTCAGCGTATCGGCATGTGCGGTGCTCGTCATCAAGAACGAGCCGAAAGTGGCGATTGAGATGCCGGCCACTAACCAACGCTTACCTGCCTTGTAAGCCTTATAGTGCGTCTTAACTGAACGCATGTCCCGGTAAAGCTGATTTCGTTTCTTATCCATATGTGTATATCCCCTTAATTACTATCGTTGTCTAACCCGCATCTGATTTGCGAATCAGCTAATTATTAGTAATTTTCGAGATACCCCACCTGAAATGCGCTCCTATGCATTTGCCTGTCTGGGCCGCGGCTACGTCATTCCCACTGGAATCAATAGCGGCTTGCCAATGTAGTACCCTTGTAAAATATCGCAAGGGAATTTTTCAGTAATGGTCAGCAGTTCGTCCTCAGTTTCGATTCCCTCGATCGCAAACTTTTTGTGCTTGGTCGCTGCTAAGTCGTACCAGAACTGAAGTTCCGATTCAACCTCCCCCATGGTGTTGAACGGTCGTAGATTCTGTAACGCAAACTTATACTCGTCAATGTATGGATCCAGTTGTAACACTAACTCAGGCGTGTTAAACCCGGTGCCAACGTCATCGATGCAAACTAATAAGCCGAGTTGTTTAAAATGCTGGGCGGCGAAAAACAGCTCTCTCGCTGTCACGTTCGGGTCCTGGCGTTCCGTTAACTCGGTGTAGATGTGAATGTCTGTTTTGGCCTGAACGCGTGCCACCATGGCAGCGAAGGCCGGATCAATAAACTGGGTCTGTTCCAAATTGAAGGACACAATGGTCGTCGTCTTCGGTAACACTTCCAAAACCTGCCCCAACAATCGTTCAATCGTTGGTGCTGTAATGGCCCCAAAGTCGTGCGGCAGCGTCCACTCATCGCCATGCGCTTCCCGAATAAATAGTTCATAGCCGATTGCTAAATCGTTCGCGCCACTTCTAGAAAACTTGGGTTGTCCAAAAAAAGTAAGCGTTGTCTTCACCCCCTATCCAAAGATTAAGCTCAGACTAATTCTAGATTAATGCAAGTATAATTGACGTTTTCAAGGGTTACAACCGTAAATTTATGACCTCTTTTTCCAATATTTATACACCAATTCGCTGATTATCAAATTAACATACAATTTTTAGCCAAAATAACTGCATATAAAATACGACAATTGTGAACTAATTATAACGACCAATTTTCACCTGAAAATCGAATCCGGATAATCAATCGCTATTTCAGGCAATAGTTCGTTTTTACGCTAATACAATTTATCAAGTAGTTGTTATAACGTTATAATAATATAAGGCGTTTATTCTCCTGACTAACCACCGGAAGCCTAGCTTAAAATCTTCGTTTTTTCAAATAAACCGGTTTCATCTTATAAAACCGGTTTCATTTTGGTCGTAAATCGGCAAATATTCAAAAAAGTAGCACTTTTTTTCACTAGAACGACCAAAAATTTGCGAAAAATTCTCAATTTTGGCAAAAATTGACCAGTCAATCATCCCCGCTACAACAGTATTTCTAACCATTCCGGGTAAACAATGGATAGTAACCCGCTCATCACGATCATAAAAAAAAGCCTCATGAGTCAACTCATGAGACCATCAAAGTTAAAACTGTTCATCAGGCTTGCATCAAATCCTGCAAACTCCACTCGATCAATCGCTCATCCGCAGCAACGGCTTCGGCAACCTGACCGGCCTCAACTGCAGTCAACAACGTCTCATTTAATTCAAAAATCGTTGCCACTCCGTTATCGCGTTGGGCGTTCCAACGCCCCAACCGCAAATAGATGGGTTTCAAACTGTTAATCATCATGGTGTACACCTGATTACCCGATGCGATTGCCAGCGAATGGAAGAAGTCAAAAATCGCTGGGGACTGAACATCTAAGTTATCACCATTTTTAAACCGCATCAGTGCCCGGCGAGCTTCTCGCAACGGTTCAGCTAACCGCTTTTGTGCTGCCAACTTGATTGCGTCACACTCTAACGACCGCCGCACCTGATAGATGGACTGCAACATCGCTGGCGTGTAAAAACCGTCATGGAGCGCCACCACTTCATGCATCGTTTCCAACGTGCCATCAACCAGATAATCCGCCACCACCGCGCCCTGCCGTGGTTTGATGGTGATAAAATGCAGCTGGGCCAACCGCTGCAATCCATGGTTGATCACTGACCGGCTAACCCCCATTTGCTCAGCTAGTTCACGCTCATGCGGCAACGTCTCACCGGGTTTCAGCTTCCTTAAAATGATGGCTTCCTTCATTTGATTGGTAAAAATATCCGTCGCACTCGGTGCATGGATCGGTTCAAATTTCACGTTAACGGCCTCCTTGTTCTGGTTGTACCAGATACCACAGTCCAGTTTAGCACGCTTTAGCTTCAAAATCGCCCTTTTCGGCTTTCACTCCCACCACCGGCTATTTATACTAAAGTCACTTAACTTTGAGGAGGAATTCACATGACGATTCAACACGTAACAGTTGCGGGTGATGGCGTTTTAGGTAGCCAAATTGCTTTTCAGACCGCCTTTAAAGGCTATAACGTCACGTTATATGATATTAACGAAAAAACAGTAAAGCACGCGCAGTTGCTCATTAGTCAACTACAGCCAAGTTACGAGCACGACTTACAAGTAACGGTCGACGACTTCCAAACTGCCATGAGCCGCATGACCTTTTCAACCGACTTGGCCGATGCCACCAAGGATGCAGACCTGATCATCGAAGCGATTCCAGAGAAGATTTCGATCAAGCAAAGCTTCTACAAGGAACTCAGCCAAGTTGTACCCAAGGACGCCATCTTCGCAAGTAACTCTTCAACCTTGTTGCCAAGCGATATCGCACCTGCAACCGGCCGACCAACTCGCTTCCTAAACCTGCATTTTGCCAACCAAATCTGGTTGCGAAACACGGCTGAAGTGATGGGCTCACCGGAGACGAATCCAGCGGTATTTAACACCGTCGTTGACTTCGCGAAGTCCATCGGGATGATTGCCATTCCGCTACAAAAGGAACAACCCGGCTACGTACTCAACAGTATCTTGGTCCCATGGTTAAACGCGGCACTGAAGCTTTGGGCAAACGGGATTGCGACGCCCGAAACCATCGATAAAACTTGGATGGTCGTGCTCTCATCACCAATTGGACCATTCGGGATTCTTGACATGATTGGCCTGCGCACCCACTACAACATCGTGGTTACTGAAGCCGAACGCACCGGTGACGCTGATTTGAAGCACGCTGCCGATAAGATGAAAGAACGAATCGATGCCAACTTACTGGGACCATCGACTGGAGAAGGTTTCTATCACTATCCAAATCCCGAGTTTATGAACCCTGACTTTTTGAAATAACCCTGTGTCTCAACCACAGCGGCGGCATAAGTGAGTTACCATCCTGAAAGTGCTGGCAGTGTGAGCTGCTGGTCCTTTTTATTGGGTCAATCTAAAAAAGCGCGTCTAACCCCAGAGTGGTCAGACACGCTTTTAATTTAGCTATTAATACGCCATCCGCACCCGCGCCGTCCGCGCAACCGATGACTTATATGTTGTATAAACTTCCCACTTCGTCGATGCATCGTTTGGTAACTTCACCAGCACCTTACGCGTCTTACCAGCCAACTTTAACTTGGTTGGGACAAACTGGAACGTGCCGCCTAGATAGTCGAAACCGGCAACCTGGTAGTTCTTAGTCTTAGTCCCATTGATGCTGAGTTTAAATTTAGTGTTAATATTGCGCACTTCTTTGTTACTCAATTTAACGGTCTTGGGCATTCCGGTCACCTTAGCAGCGCTGGCGGTGAATTTAACCGCCGTTTGATGCTTGCCTGTCTTGTGATACCAAGTGCCACGAATTGGTGTGGCGAAGGTGCGCGCAGAAGCTTGAGTGGTCATTGCCGTTGTGGTGAGCGCCAGAGCGCCGGCGAAGGTTGCGGTGGTTAGGAGCAGGTAGTGGTTGAGGTAGTGGTTGAGTTTGTGCAGGTTCATGTGTGTCGTCCCCTTTTGAGTTTAGTGAGCATTCGTTACTCAAAGCATACCAAAAAAGTCTTGTCTATTAAATCTTTTCTTACAGTCATCTCGTAGTTAACCCGCGTTCCTAAAATTAAGGAGATGATGATTATGCTCACTTCAACGAAACCCTTGCTGGCAGTTGGCCTCACCCTCTCAGTTGGTGCCGGTGTCAGTTGGCTTCAACCGACTGACGTTTCAGCAAAATACACCACCACACCATCCTCACTTCGTGGTAAATGGCAGACACACCGCGACAGCAACGGCGAATCGCAATTTCTCAGCATCAGCAAATACGGCTTTTACGTCAACAATTTCCGTTATGGCCGCTCAGTTGGCCAACCAAGCTATTTTTCTGGAAAACGGCTGACAGCTTATCGTTCAGGATACGACTTAGTTGTCAGCCAAAAATCTCCCGCGGTTACTACTCGCTGGGCAAGAATGGCACGGATGCGATTTGGCACCTGAAGAAAACCCGGTATCACGGTCAGACCGTGCTTAAGTCTTGGTATTATCGATTAGGCGATGCGGTTAAGCCGATCGGTAGTTCTTATTATTACCATCGTTAATCTCAAAGCTTAGCCCTTCCCAATCCGAAAGACAACGAACCGCCCGATTTTCCTAAATGGAAATCCGGCGGTTCGTTTTTAACTACTATAAATTAATAATGATGAAAAGCTAATTAATCCACTTTCCGTTTCTTACTACCAACAACTCCAAGCGTCCCCAACATCGCCACACCAATCAGCCAAGCAATCCGCTTTGAGTCTCATCAGTCTGTGGCAACGTCTCAGCCTTGCCAGCAGCGTTCTCAGTAGTAGCACCTTCAGCACGCTCAGTCGTAGCTAACTTAACCGAATCACTGGTTGGCGCTACCGAATCATCACTCAACTTCTGGTAATCATCCGATGCAACAACCGCTTGCGTATCCTCTGGCGCGTCATTCACAACCGCGCCAGCATCCGTTGAAGTTGTCGTCTCCGGTTGATCAGCTTTCACCGCCGTTGCCGCGTCTGAAGGGGCAGTCGTCACAGCAGTGTCTGAATCAGTGCCGGACGTGGTCCCTGTATCAGGCGCCGTCGTATCAGTACCAGTTCCGGTCGTTGAAGTACCCTCACCCGAACCGGGATCAGTCGTTGTACCAGTACCGTTACCAGTGTCACCACCATCAGCCGGTTGCGCAACCTTGTCGTAGACTAAGGTCAAATCCATCGTGTTACCACTGTATTTACCAGTTGTAGTTGCTAGTTGACCGTCCGCTAACTGATAGCCGGCAATCGTTGGTGCGGTGACCGTGTAGTCCGTGCCAACCTTGCCAGTGTTGGTCGTTGGTGTCGCAATCGCGTTGCCGTTTTGGTCAACGTAGTGCACCGTCATGCCAGTGGTGGTCTGCGATTCATCAGGCAGGACGCCGTTCTTCACGTAAGTCAGCGTGAGTGCCATGGCGTTGCCCTTGTACTGACCGGAAACCGGTTGGGCTTGAGTGGTGTAGCCTTTGATTTGCGGTACCGTTACTTTGTAATCAGTACCAACCTTCCCCGATTGAGTGGTTGGGGCTTGGATGGCGTTGCGTCTTGATCGACATAGTTGATGGTCATGGTCGTGGTATTAGCAGATTCGTCAGGAATTACGCCATCCTTAACGTACGTCAGCGTTAGTACCATATTGTTACCTTTAAACTGGCCAGAAATTGGTTTGGCAGTTGTGGTATACCCTTTAATTGCGGGAACACTGACCGTGTAGTCCGTACCAACTTGGCCACTCTGGACCGTTGCTGTTTGAAGTTCATTACCTGCTGCATCAACGTATTTAACTGTCAAATTAGTCATCGTTTGAGATGCATCCGGAAGCGCTGGTTTAGGCGTTGTCACGTTGACCGTATAGACGGTTGGTTTATTCGCTGCTTGAATAGCGAACGTCCTCTTCTGACCCGTTGCGAGCACATAGCCATCTGGAACCGTTGCCGTGTAACTGGTTACGGTTGCTGGAAGGATAACTTGTTTCAATTGACTTCCCGTATCGACATCAACGTAGTTCACATATGCCCCAACCAAAAGGTAAGTGTCCGCATCATTCGGATCGCCAGTATACGATGTATTCACTAGTAACAATCCCTGTGGATCATCCTCGGTACCAGCGCCGACACCAATCCAAGTCGTATCATTAGCAGCGTTCATGGCACCTGTAGACGATGGCATCACTGGCTTAAGTAAGAATCCGGTACCTAATACAATCTTTTTAGCCATTAATCCAGTAAACATGCCATATACCGGGCTAGTACTATCCAGACTATCGGTTGAATTAGTCATCGTATGCCAATCTGACAAATCAAGAACTGGCATACT
>NZ_BBAD01000014.1 GCF_001311075.1 Secundilactobacillus similis DSM 23365 = JCM 2765 | reverse complement strand
GGTGAACTTTCCAGCTTAGTGAAAGGCCGAATTCTGAGACGTGTTTTTCCGGCTCAGAATCGTGCCCACGGCGTTCCAGCCCAAATTTTCTGACCGACCGGTTGTGCCCACAATATTACCCATGATTAACGCACCAACGAAGCCAAATTTCACAAACTCCGCACACTTATGCTGGACACAAACGACAACAAAAACAGCATTGATGATCCGCATAACAGTGCAGTTCATCGATGCTGTTTTTAGATAACGTTACTCCAGATATATGGCTCGCAACTGTGCAATTTCAGCATCCGTGACGCCGATGACATCGCGCAGGTAAGCGTGGATGCCACCGTAGACGTAGTTGATCAGGGTCATCGATTGGTCGAAGTAGTCGACTGAAACCGATGAGAGATCGCGGATGGAGCTGATAAAGCACGGGTTTTGGTAAGCCTTTTTCGCCTCAGCAACCCGTTTTTCGATCCGTGGTACCGAGTACTTGTTCGTCAACAGATAGTCGTTACGAACATCCTCGAGCTGACGCCTAAGGCAAACAGTACCAGAATGGCGCCCATGCCGGTGCGATCCTTGCCAGCAGAACAGTGGAAGAGAATGGACTCGTCTTCACCATGTGCTAGTAAATAGTCGAAAAAACGGCGGTAAGCGCGTTGCGGTTGCTCATTGATCACCAGTCGCCGATAAACGTAAAGCATCCGCCAATAGCCGCTTTTACGGCCACTTGAGTAGTAGCGTTGCAGGCGTTTGGCCGTCCCGGTACTTTCCGTTTCATCGTCATCGAAGACCGGCATATGGATGAATTTGATACCCGCCGGTACCTGATCCGGATATGCCGTCACTTCGGCGCTTGACCGAAAATCAATGTCCGTTGTGATCCCGTAATCTTGTAATAACCGTTCGTCATCAGTGGTCAATTCCGACAGGTAGCCCGTTCGCACGAGTTTATGCCACTTAACGGTTTTCCCGTCGGCAGCCCGGTAGCCACCCATATCGCGGTAGTTGACACCACCGGTCACTGGAATGACGCGCTGGTCGTTACTCGTCATCATCGATCACCTCCCCACTAAATTGCCGTGTAGGGAATCGAGACGCCTGGTTCTCCCCCGGCTGAATCCCACTGTTTTTAACGTGGGCTGGCCAATCGGGAGTGGTTAAGAACTTCATCCCGACTGCCATCAGGTCCCCAGTGGCGCGTTCAAAGCCAAACTGGGTGCCTAAGTGACCGGCCACCATAATCGGCACCTGATCACCCACCGCTAACTTAGCGGCGTCCGCCACGCGCTGATCCTTTAATTCAGGACAGGTCGTTGGCGTTTGGTCGTACTGTTTCATGGATAAACTGATGTAGTCAACTCCAAGGGCCGCTAACGTCTTCATCAAGACCAAGTTATCGCCAAAGGTCAATCCGTTAGGCTCGATCTCTTCTGGTGATAATCGGTAGCCAATGATGAACGGCCGTGACACGTTGTTGGCCACTTTCATGATGCGGCTCACCACCGTTGCGGCAAACCGGATCCGGTTCGCTAAGGAACCGCCGAACTCATCCGTCCGTTGGTTTGATGCCGGTGACATAAACTGCTGAAGCAGGAACGTGTTGGCACCGTGAAGTTCCACGCCGTCAAAGCCCGCGTCAATTGCCCGATGGGTAGCTTGTTCAAATTCCTGGATCACCGTTTCAATTTGTGCTGAAGTCATCTCGGTCGGTGTTTCCACCCGGCCATGTTGGGCCTCAACGGGACTCGGTGCTAACACCGGCTGCCCCTTGGTGACGAGATGGTTGGTCATTCGACCAGCGTGCACCAACTGTAAGATGGCGGCGCTGCCCCCTTGACGAATCACCGTTGCTAATTGTTTCAACCCTTTGACTTTCCCATCGTCCGCCGCACTGATCGATCCATAGGCGGTATTGCCTGAATCGGAGATGTACGCCGAACCAACGACGTCGATGCCGACGTATTTGGCTCTTCGGGCGTGAAAAATCAAATCATTTTGGCTCACCGCGCCGTTAAACAATGACGATTGCATGTTCAACGGTGCCATGACGAGTCGATTCTGTAACCTGACATCCTTAGTCAGTTGATATGGGCTGAATAGTTGATCAAGTTTCATGCTCACCACTCCATATCTACGTTCGCGTAATTTCCGGAATATCAAATCCAAGCAGGGTGTGAAGCTTATCAATAACCTGCCGTAATGCTGACTCAACTTCAGAAACCTCACCAACTAGGACGACAGAGCCACTGAACCGGTCAATGAAGCCAAGTTGCACGTTGCTGGCTTTAGTGGCCACGTCACCAGCGATGATCGACGCTTCACTTGGGGTGATCGTCAAGATGCCCAAGGCATTTCGATGAATCTGAATCCCCAATTTTTCGTAGATATCTTCCGTTGGATTGGCGACAATGTGCGCCAACGTGACCTGTTTACCAGGAACGTATTCTTGAATTGTCCGTTCAATATCTCTTGCCATGATTGAAGGCCTCCGTTACAACAAATTTAGGCACCCACAATTTTTAAGGTGTCACGCGCAATGATCAACTCTTCATCGGTTGGGATGACGAGTACCTTAACGCGACTGTTTGGCGTTGAGATTTCAAAATCATTGGCTAAGTTCTTATCTTCATCAATTTCAACACCTAAGTAGCCCAGGTTAGCACAAACCCGTGAGCGAACTGGTGCGGAATGTTCACCAACGCCGGCAGTGAAGACCAAGGTCTCCAAGCCTTCCAAGTCGGTGGTGTATGCGCCGATAAATTGTTGAATCTGGTGAATGTAGATCGACATTGCTAACTTAGCGCGGTCGTTGCCAGCCTTTTCAGCTTCCAACACGTCACGCACGTCGTTAGAAACCCCAGAGATCCCCTTCAAACCAGAATCGTGGTTCAACATGCTCCGAACATCTTCAGGGCTCATGTTGTGCTCTTCTTCGATGAATGGCAGGATCTCAGGATCAATGTCACCTGAACGCGTCCCCATCACAAGTCCGGCCAGTGGCGTGAAGCCCATTGACGTGTTAACGGACTTGCCGTTCTTCACGGCACAGATGCTGGCCCCGTTGCCTAAGTGACACGAAATCAACTTATTCGTTGCCTTTTCACCCAAGTGCCGCTTAGCTTCGCCGTAAACGTACTGGTGTGATTGACCGTGGAAGCCGTAACGCCGGATCCCATCTTCTTCGTAGAACTTGTAAGGTAAGGCGTAAGTGTAAGCCTTAGCTGGCATCGTGCTATGGAAGGAGGTGTCAAATACAGCGACGTCCTTGGCTTCTGGTAACAGTTTTTCGAACGCTTCGATCCCCAACAGGTTCACTGGGTTGTGCAATGGAGAAAGCACGGAAAGTTCGTCGATCTTCTTGGCAACGGCGTCATCGACTTCAACGGATTGCGTGTAGTAACGACCACCGTGAGAAACCCGGTGTCCAACACCAATAATTTCACTCTTATCCTGAATGGTGCCACTCCCAAGGAGCGCATCGATCACCAACTGGACCCCAGCGGTATGATCTTCGATGGGTTGAGTAGTTTCGTGCTTATCGGGTTGACCCGCGATCTTGTATGAAAAGACCCCGTCTTGATGACCGATCCGATCAACTAATCCACTAACTAAAACTTCTTCCTCAGGCATGTTGTATAACTTGAACTTTAATGAGGAACTACCGGCATTGATGGCCAGGATTTTCTTCGACATATTGTGCTTCCTCTCTGACTTTTAAAATTAATTTGATGGCGCTTTCATACCCTCTATTTTAACACGGGTAATTGGCGAACACACCATGAT
Source organism: Secundilactobacillus similis DSM 23365 = JCM 2765 (assembly GCF_001311075.1). GTDB lineage: Bacteria > Bacillota > Bacilli > Lactobacillales > Lactobacillaceae > Secundilactobacillus > Secundilactobacillus similis. The sequence goes on along the minus strand of NZ_BBAD01000014.1, from coordinate 52,312 downwards.
TTCGGGCTTTCTATGAAATTGGTCGGGTATATTGCTGGCAACTAGTCGGCTTTTTTAGCTACCTAATTTTCTGACTGACCGACCGTTACTAACGACACCCCTCAACTCACCCGAAAAAGCAAACAGCGAGTCATACGTCAACCACTGGCGTACGGCTCGCTGAGTACTCGGGAAGACTGACGCCTACCCTGCAACCGCTTTTAATTCAAGCAGTTACGATAATCATCGCGCACACTGGCGTGACTATTTGATAACTTCGTGGTAAACAGCAGCCAAGTCTTCATCAGATGGCGTTACTGGGTTACCTGGGAAGGTACCGTCGGCCTTAGCACCTTGGACAACTAAGTCGGTGTTTTCTAAGGCAACCTTAGGATCGATACCAAAGGCCTTTAAGGTCTGTGGGCAATCCATTTCGATCATCATGTGGTGGATCTCGGCAACCAAGCGCTTAACCGCGATCTTGTCGTTCATGCCGAAGGATACCAAGCCAGTCTTCTTGAAGGCATTTGCATACTTGTGCATCGCTTCTTCATCGTGAGTGGCGTTGTACATGATAACGTGTGGCAACATGATGGCACAAGCCAAACCGTGTGGCATGTGGTAGTTAGCACCTAATTGGTGAGCGATGGAGTGAGCAAAGCCCAAACCAGCGTTCGCAAAGGCCATCCCGGCTGCACATGAAGCTTCGTGAACCACTTTACGGGCAGCTTCGTCCGTTGGGTTCTTGTAAGCCGTAACCAACGTCTTGATGATGATGCAGGCAGCCTTTTCAGCTAAGGCGTCTGTAATCGTGTTGGCATCCTTAGAAACTAAAGCTTCTAGGGAGTGGGTCAACACATCAAGGCCAGAGAAGCAGGTCACACTCTTAGGTGCGGACATGACCAACTGTGGATCAAGCAAGGCAACATCAGGAATGATGTGGTCTTCCATGATTGGGGCCTTCTTATGATGTTCCGTATCAGTGACCACACTGTGTTGGGTCACTTCAGAACCAGTCCCACTGGTCGTTGGAATGGCAACAAACAAGTCAATTTCGTACTTCTGTAATTTTTCACCAAAGAAACGAATTGCCTTGGCAGTATCAATGGCAGAACCGCCACCGATACCTAACACAACGTCCGGCTTAACTGAGTTGAACACTTCAGTACCGGCCATGATGTTTTCCAAAGGAGGATCAGGTTTCACATCTGAGAAGATGGTCACTTGGTTCTTACCTTCGATGTTTTTCTTGATACGGTCTAAGGTTGGGGTGCCGGGCAAAAAGGCGTCACAAACCATCAGGATGTTACGGCCTGATAAGCGTTGTAACCACTCTAAGCTATCGCTGCCAGAGTAGACCTTAGTAGGAATTTTGAATTCTTCCATGAGCTAGACCTCCCATGAACGTAATGAGAACCCTTGTGGGCAGTTGAACCGGCGACGACGCGTAAAGGTCTTCGCGGTAGTTGTCCCTTCACCAGTAGGCGTTGCAATTGTTAATGCAGCAGCACCACTGTAGTAGCCGTTGTCACCGACACCGGTTGCAGCAAAGGTAGGTCCATTGGCAACAAAGATCGAGGTGTTCATACGGTGTGCAGCCTTGTTGATGTGTTGAATGTTGTTTGAGTGAATTGATGCAGTATGGTGGTTGCCGCCTTCAACTTCAAGGCCAGTTGCCAATACGGCGTCAAAATCAGGTTCGCAAACTAATGGCAAGATTGGCATTAACATTTCTGTCTTAACCAATGGGTTGTCTTTGTCAACGTCCATGGTGATCACAGTTGGGTGACCGGTGTATGAGATGCCAGCTTCTTCAAGAATGAAGGTTGCGTCTTTCCCAACGTACTTCCGGTCAGGGGCACCGTTAGCGCCGATGGTCATTTCAGCCAAGTGATCAATATCCTTTTGGTCCTTAACAAGGAAGGCACCATTTTGTTGGATCTTGGTCAACAATTCATCCTTAACGGGTGCTTCAACAATGATTTCCTTTTCTGAAGTACATAGGATTTCGTTGTCAAATTGAGCTGACGTGATGATGTTGTGGGCTGCCAAATCGATATCAGCAGTTGCATCAACCATTGCAGGTGGGTTACCAGCACCGGCACCGACAGCTTCTTACCACTGATCAAGGCTTGGTGCACAACGGCTGGGCCACCAGTAACGGCCAACATTGCGATGTCTGGGTGTTGCATCATTTGTTGAACGGATTCGATTGATGGGGTATCCAATGAAACCAAGACGTTACGTAAGCCAGTTGCATCGTAAACGAATTCGTTTAACTTTTCAACGGCCCAACGGGTAATGTTCTTGGCACCTGGGTGAGCACCGAAGAAGATGGTGTTCCCACCAGCAATCATCATGATACTGTTGTTAATAACAGTTTCACATGGGTTCGTACTTGGACCAACGGCCCCGATAACCCCAAATGGGGTGTATTCGTACATGACCATCCCACCGTCACCAGTTTCAACGTCTGGTTGAAGCAGTTCAGTCCCTGGGGTGTTGTATAATGCATTCTTTAATTTAGCAATCTTAGCTTCAACGGTCCCCATGCCAGTTTCGTCACGGGTTTCCTTTGCCATATATTCGATATATGGGCCAAAGCCGTCCTTAATTGCTTGGATAGCCTTGTTACGGAAGTCCATTGGCTTGTCTGCAAGGATTTCTTGAGCTTGCTTAGCAGCAGCGATGGCTTCGTTAACATCGGTAAAGATCCCGTTGCCAAGACCTTCAGGTTGAACTTCGCTGGTTGTCGCTGCACTCGAAGAGGCGTTACCGCTTAATTCTTCTTGCAGAATTTTTCTAATTGCTGCTTCAATACTTTGATCTGCCATACTCAGTTACTCTCCTTTAAAAATTCATTAACAACGGCTTCACAGATTGCTTGATCTTCTTCAATCAACCCACCGCTGACGCCGACAGCGCCAACGATTTCACCGTTGAGGACTAGTGGAATGCCACCTGGGAAGGAAACGAGTTTCCCATCCAACATGGTTTCCATTTGGTACAAAGGCCCGCCAGGTTGAATATCTTTACTGATATCCTTTGTCGGTTCTTTCATGGCAATTGCTGACCAAGCCTTCTTTGGTGCGAGGTACGTGCCTACCAAGTTACCGTTTGGCATGTGGTATGACATTTGAACCGTGGTTGTGATATCTTCAATGGCGATCGTCACACCCACTTTAAGTTCATCAGCCTTGGCAACGCCCGCATCGATCGCGCGTTCCATCTTGTGCTTGTCAAACAGGTTGTCGCTTGTAGCAGAAGCTGCTGCAGCGCCGCCGTTATCGGCTAACACTTGGCTAATGATTTCACTTAATTGTTCTTTATTCATAATTAGGATTCCTCCATTGCCTTTTTATACCGGTCGACTACCATGTCGACAACTTTTTCGTTCATCGCAACTTGGTCTTCTGACCGGGCCATGATGTAGAAGAAGTCGGAAAGTCGGTTCACGTAACGTTCCAGTTCGGGACGTACGTCATTACTCTCCATGAACGAAACGAATTGACGTTCCGCCCGACGGCAAACCGTCCGGCAAACATGCAATTGTGCACCTGCACAACTTGAACCAGGTAGGATAAAGCTGGTTACTTTTGGTAGTTCTGCGGTGTATTTGTCGATAATGGACTCCAAGTAGTGGGTGTCTTCATCGGTGATGATCGTACTTTGTTTGCGGAACTTTTCCGGTTCCTCAGTTGCAATCTCACCTTGAAGGAAGAACATCCGGTATTCGACCCGCTGAAGGATCTTACGGTTGTCAGCACTCAAGCAGAACTTGTCTGCTAGGCTTACGTTCGCGTTCAGCTCGTCAAACGTTCCGTAGGTCTCCACACGTAGTGAATTCTTCGGAACTCGTTTGCCGTCGAATAAACTTGTTGTACCTTTATCGCCACCCTTAGTATAAATGGCCATTAGCTACCCCTTCTTTATCACTTATCAAATCGGTCGATGATGCCGACGATCGAACAGTCGTTGACGTCATTCGACACGGCCTCAGCAGAAGCCCGCCGAGCACCCGCACCACGAACGAGTAACACGTACTCGCCAATGCCGGCACCCACTGTATCTGCGGCGACTTCTTCGTGACGGACGGTTTGCCCATCAGAGTTGACCGGTTGGACGATCATGAGTTTACGACCCACTAACGAAGAATCTTTTTGCGTGGAGACGACGCTCCCAACTACTTTTGCCATATACAATCTTCATCAGTCCTAATCTTTATTGTCAGCTGTTTATATTGGCTAACTTCCTTAGCTTCCGTTGTCAATTTTTGGGTCGGTGTGACCACCACAATTGACTGATCCGGTATAGCTGCTAAATCTTGTCTGCTAACAGACTTCTGGTAAAACGAAAACACGGGATGTTCTTTATCAACAACAAATGTCACTGGCCAATCTAACAGCATCTTCTTAGGAATAAACTTGATCATATACTGGCTAATGTGGAACGTAAAGTTCTCTTGAAAGCTAATCCCTTGCAAGATCCAGCGTGTCCACGGGTCATTAACGTTGACCCGGTACAGCTCAAGTAACAGTTCAATGGTCACATCGTTGATCGCGATGTTGCCATATTCCGTGTACACTTGTTCATCAGGCGGTAAGCCCTGATTGTGATAATCAACTTCGTAAGATTGGTGTTCGCGCTGCTTGATCTTAGCCAGTACTTGCTCAATAATATGATCCAATTTGGCCACCAACCTTCATTTACTGACGATTACTTTTTTTCGGGAACGATGATCCGACCGAATGTTGGGGCACCCATCCCGACGTTTGCAGCACTTGCTTCGTCAGTGTCAATGTGCATTTCTTCCACAAAGTCTTCACGAGGACGTGCAACCACGTCGTTGTAGATGGTGCAACGGTCTGGCGTCTTGATTTCAACTGAAACCAAGTCACCCAACTTAACACCCAACTTAGCAGCATCATCATTACTCATGTGAATGTGACGCTTTGCTACGATAACCCCTTGCACGGTAACTTCACCGTCTGGCGTAACTAGCTTAACGCTAGGCGCACCATCCAAGTGACCGGACAAACGAATTGGTGCATCAACCCAATTGCGATGGCTTCGGAGCGTGAAATTTCAACTTGTGAGTGTGACCGGCATGGGCCAAGCACCCGCACGTGAGAAATTTTACCGTTAGGCCCAACAACATCAGCCACGCTAGTTGAAGCAAATTCTTTAGGTTGCTTCAATGGCTTGAATGGTGTCATCTTTTGGCCTGGGAACAACGTCTTAAAGTCGTCTTCAGTTAAATGAATATGATGGTTAGAAACACTCACTTGAACGCGGTGCGGATCAGATGCCTGACCGGTTTGTTCTTGAATGACTTTCTTAATGATCTGTCTGAGTTTCTCTTCTGTTAATTCCATAAATTAACAACCATCCTTTGTTGAATTATAAATTATTTCTTTTCTGGTAAAATAGCTTCGACTTCAGCGTGTGGACGAGGAATAACGAATGAAGTTAAGACTTCGCCAATGTTTTCGGCAGCTTGTACGCCGGCGTCAACGGATGCTTTAACGGCACCAACATCACCACGAACCATAACAGTTACAAGACCTGAACCGATCTTTTCTTGGCCAACCATTTCAACGTTAGCGGCTTTAACCATTGCATCGGCTGCTTCGATAGATGCGACGAGACCCTTGGTTTCAATCATTCCTAATGCGTTGTTCATAATAAAATTCCTCCTATTTCTTCTTCTTGCCTTCTAATTCAGCGTAGTGAATACACTTTTTACGTGGTTCGCCTAACTTGCGTGGGCAATCGGGATCACCACAGAGGTTACACGTTGCTTTTTTCTTTTTGGCAACTGGTTTAGCAGTTGTTTTTGCGTCTTGTTTTGGTGCTGCTTGCTCAGTAGTTCCTTTGTCATCTCCGTTAACAGACAAAGGCGCTGCATTAGCGCCTTTGTTGTCGTCGACAGACCCTGTCGGCGCTGCATCCGTTGATGAGGCTAATGGTCCATCAGGTTCGGTAGGATCGTCATCATCGGGTCCTTGAGGTCCTTGTGGGTCATCTGGCCCTTGAGGATCATCTGGTCCGTCATTATTCGATTGCGCGCCCTTAATGGCATCGTTTTTCCCTAAGGTATCGATGCCTGGTGCGGGTCTGGCAATGACGGTTGAGCAATACACGTGATCGCCCAATTCGCCCTTGCCGGCGTCGATCGCCGCATTAACTGCAGCAACGTCGCCCACAACTGAGACGGTGATCCAGCCGCCACCCTTGGTATTTTCAACATACCGGAGACTGACATTAGCAGTTTTAAGCATTCGATCAGCAGCAACAATTGCGCCAGGAAGTCCTTCGACTTCAAGGTAGCCAATTGATTCTGATTGCATAAAACCCTCACCTGTCCTTACTTCTTGAATGGTACTCCCTTAACCAGTCGAGCCGCGTTGGCGCCAACTTTACGAATTGCGTCATAGCCGGTTTCAGCGACTTTAAACAGTGGACTGTCGGGCTTCAGGTTCTTGTAGTGAACAATCACCTGATCATCATCAAAGCCGATTCCGACGGACAACCGGGAGATTACGGAAGCGTCATACGCCCGTTCAACCGCGGTTGGTTTGTCGATGTCGGTGAATTGATACGGAATTTGTTCTTCCTCAATGCCGAGCAACATTGGTTTTAGTTTTTCAGGGAGTTGATCGTTGGAACCTGCTGGACAAGCAATAATGATTGTCGGCCGGTCTTTATCAATTGCCATAACTATCCCCTCTTTTCACTCGCATATGAAAGAATTAATCCGGTTGCCACGGCGTTACGAGGACCTTCGACGGCGCGAATGTTCCCACGGCCGGCAACTAAGTTGTAGTGCGACAGTTCATCGGTAACGAGTTGTGGAATTTCAAAGTCAAGTGCTGAGCCACCGACGATAACCACGAATGGAATATCGCGGATGTTACCAGTTGGGCTCACGTGTGCAGTGAACGAATCGCGTTGGTAACGAAGACCCGCTTCTTAGCGGTCTGGCGAACGATCTTAACTTTTTCAATACTCAAGTTACCTGGTAGTGGTTCGTAACCATCTGGCTTAACTGCGACAACTCTCGCAAATAATTCAGCTGGTAGTGGATCCTCGAAGAATTGAACTGCGCCATCTTCGTGACGAAGTTGGAACAGGTTATCCACCTTAGCCAACGGATACTTTTTAATATCTTCGGCTAAGTAAGGATCTTCCAAACCAAGCTCAGAGTTGATGATCATGGTAACCATGTCACCGGCCCCAGCCAAGTGAATTGCGACTTTTTCATCTTTTTGGTTGATGATCGACGCATCGGTAGAACCAGCCCCCAAGTCCAAGATGGCAATTGGTTTCGTGGTCCCAGGCGTTGTCAACGCTCCCAAAATAGCGGATTCAGCTTCGGCGCCCCCGATTTCAACGGGAACGTGGAATTCACCCTGAATCAAGTCAGCAATTTGTTGCATTTGTAAGTGATCGGATTTAACCATGGCGGCAATTCCGACCGCTTCTTCCATTGAAAATTCACCGGCTAAGCCACCACGAACCGTAACGGGTACGGAGGTGTTAACGGCCAATAAATCTTGAATGGCAATTTCACTGTTTTGTTTACCGGTTAATTCGGCCATCGTCTGACGAACTTTTTCGAGCATGCCACCAACGTTGGTACCGGACTCACCGGCAATGTCAGCGATGTTGTCAAACTCATTGATCTTCTTCATGATGGCGTCTGCACCAGCGGCGACGTTCACTTCGCCTCTACCGCCAGGTTGACCGCTAATCAAGATCTTCCCAGCTGGGATGACCCGTGCCTTAACGTCCCCCTTTGGCGTCTTGATGACAACCGCGGAACGGTTACCGATCAAGGCCCGTGAAACTGGCACAATGTTCTTCGTTTCTTCAGATGAAAGGTCGAACAGTGTGGCAATCCCGTATGGGTTAGAGAGTTGTGCAATCACCTTACCAGGTGCAGCAACTTCAACAGCGGCTAACATGCCCAGTGGCACCTTATCGATCTGGCCAACTTCATCAACGATTGGAATCTTTTTATCCAACCGGTTGTTGATCAGCACCCCGTCATCGCTTTGCAGGATGCGGCGGTGACGTTATAGCCAGATGCATGATAAGCATTGATCAGCTTGGCCGCGTCCTCAAAGTCAACTTCCTTAGGGATGATGACGATGTATGGACGAGACTTATCGCTCTCTTGAAGTAACTTGACTAATTCAACCGTGTAACCAGAACCAGTGCCGATGCCCCCAGGGTCCCAGGGTTATGACCGATCATGGTTGATTCGGTAATCACCGTTTCAGTGATAGTTTCCATCGCAACGTCGCCGATAACCGGTGTCGCTTCGTTGATCCGAATCAAATCCACGTCTGAGATGGCCATATGCGACTTTTCCAAAACTTGGTTAATGGAATTTCTAACACCAATCAAGTTTTGTTTTGTTCCTTTGATGCCTGTTGTTTCGGCAATTCCAGAATTGATAAACGTTACTTCACCATTGTCGGTGACATCAGCTAAAGCAACTTCAGTTGAGGAATTCCCAATATCAACACCAATTACACGTGTCATACTAAAAGCCCCTAACTAAAAATTAGTTGTCACCCTTTAACTTCTTGTTCTTTTCGTAGTTGGTAGCAGCTTCTTCGAACCAGCCAGCACAGATAGGTGCGTTGTACTTGTTCTTCAATTCAGCAGCCGTATCCAACAAGCCTTGCTTAGTTGAACGGAATGGCCGTAATTCTTCGTATAATTCAAGAACCCGATCATCAGGAATACCGGTTAATTCGGCAGCCCGTTCGAAGTTCCGTTGGATAGCTGGACGGCCGGCGTTCGCTGCGATTTGACCTTGCAAACGTAACGTATCTGGCGTGATCCGCATATCCTTAGGTGTGATATTGCCGTTAACAACGTTGCTCATGGTAATTTCGTCAACGTTCTTGCCGGTTGGAGTCTTAATTAAATCTGGGTGCTTTTGGTAAAGTGGGTAGTCAGCGCCACCTAATTCCTTACCAGAAGCGGCAGGTGCAGCCGTAGTAGCACTTGAAGTGTTACCGCTTTGAAGCTGACCCACGATTTTAGCTACTAAGTCGTCTACTTCACTCATGTCTCAAATCCTCCTCAATTAAAAGGTTACTGAAATTTCTTCAGCTGGTTTCCCAAGAACTACTTGTTTCGTTTCCTTAATGTGCATCAAAGCAGAAAGTGCTTGGTATGCAACACGAGCCATTTGGTCGTTGACCGTTGGCACTGGGTTAGGAGACATGCCCTTAGCGTATTGCGCAGCGTTCTTACCAACAGCACGGTAAGTTTCAAGCGTAATAACTGGTGCTTGTGGGAACAGTTCCAAGTTGTTCAAAGGTGCTTGGTCCTTTTGGTGAATGATTGCAGTACCTTTTGATTGAACGGCAACTGAAATTCCAGAACCAGATAATTTGTCGGCTTCTGCGGCACAGAAGGAAACGTCTGAAGTCCGGTAAACTTTAACAACCCGAGCTTTAAGACCTTCTTCTTCGATCCCGGCAATGATTTGACGCAAGACATCCTTGTGTTGGATCTTAGTCATGGTTTGGGTCAAAACTTCTGCAAATGCAGGGGCAACCGCGATCACAACTTCGTCCTTTGATAAGCCTGGCTTAGCAACGCCTTCGTGTTTGAACCAGTCCAATGAGTTTGGTGTGTCGGCACCAGCCTTAGGAGCAGCTTCACCTCCAAAATTAATTGGGGTATCTTGGCTACTTACCTCACTTAACACACCTTTGATGATATTTCTGAGTAATGTTTCATCGATTTCTGTCACTGTGCTTACCTCCTTTCGACCTTACTGGTTAGAATTCCAATTTTTGAGGATCCAAAGCCCAAGGAACATTTTCCAAACGGTTCCACTTGTCTTCGTCTTCCCATACACGGTAACCAGTACCTGGGCCTTCGTAATCGTTAGCATCGTTGATGGCTGATACACACTTCCAACCAGCTTCAAAGACAGCAGAAGTTTGCAGGTAGTCACCTGTAACCTTTTGTTGTGCTAACTTAAGCACAGATTCGGCAACGTCTTTGTATTCAGTGTTGTTCAATGCTTTGACGATGTCGATGACAGTGATGTCGCGGTCGAACAAGCCTTGAGCAGCCTTCATATCTTGAACAAGGTCACGTTTTGGCATGTCAACTGATCCACTACCGTAAGTAGCAGCTTCGACTTCTTCATCGGTGATCTTTGGTAAGTCTAAGCCTTCAAATACGGCTTGGACAACCTTAGCGGCTTTGTTACGGATCTTGATCGATTGTTCTTCTTCAAGAGGCATGATACCACCGTTAACGGCCATATCACGTTCAAGCGTAATGTAATCATCGTAATCAAGAACGTCCATGTTAGAACCAGCGAAGGTGTTATCGATGTTTTCTTCGGCAGCGTAACCAGAAGAAATGTAGTCGGTCCCGGCGATGAATTGACCAATCATCCGGCCAGTACGACGAATGTCTGAGTGAGAGAAGGCTTGGTCGTTACCAGAAGCACATTCTAGATCAAGTGCCATACATAGTAAGTTTTCACCAAGGACTTCTTTGATCCCGCCAACAACGGCACCAGGCATCCCGATACAACTAACACCACCGTTTTGAAGACCCTGAACACCAGAAGCCTTGGTAATGTAGATACAACGAGCTTCAAGGTAAAGCATTGATTTACCTTCCGTGTAACCCATCATAACTTCTGAACCGGCACCTGAAGTGAACCGCATCTTCAACCCACGTGAAGCGTAGCAAGAAGCTAAGAAACCTTTTGACCAAGGCGTATCATCACCATCGGTGAAGACCCGGTCAGTCCCGTAAACGGAAATGGTTTCGGCGTAAGCGGTAAACCCACGCATCCCCATTGAAAGTTCCAATGCTTCTTCGACAGAACATTGTGAGATAACGCCAGGACGACCAGTTTGAGCGCCGACCATAACGGCAATGGCGTTCATTGGTGCGAAACGTGCGATAGCTGGCGTGGTTTCTTGTTCAGGAACACCACGTTGGGCAGCTTCGGCAGCATCGGCAGCCAAGAGAACTGGGTTATCCAAAGTGTTTGTGATGTGCACTTGCGTCATAGGAGTCCGACGTGGACGCATCTTTTGAGCAGCCATGATTTCTTCAGCGAAGTTCAACTTGCTGATAACTTCAGCGGCTTTGGCTGGGGTCATCGCAGTCGTTAATTCGATGATTTCAGAACGTGAGACGTTAGGGTCACACATCATGTTAGCAATCTTCAATGAATCGGTGTTGATCACTTGTTCAGCTTTTTCGAGGTTAACCCCGTACTTAGCAATGTATTGATCGATTAAATCGAATTCATCGGCAGTCTTGCCGTCCATTTCAGTAACGACACCATTTTCAATCTTGATACTTGGTGTTGGATCGTTAACACCGTTTTCTGCGACTAAACCTTCGGCGTCCCAATTCTTAACAAAACCATCCAAGTGAACTGGGCGTTGCTCTAATTTTTCAAATCTTTTTTGACGTTTCAATGTGTTTCCTCCTTCCTGCTACTACTTGATGTATGATGGGAAATCGTTTGTAGGTGTTTCGCCCATTGAGGCTAACAACTTCAAGCCGACTTCACGACCAGCGATAACAGCTTGACGTACGGCGCCAGAATCACCACTAATGTGAACCATACCTTCGTTTGAAAAACTCGTGCCATGGGCAGGAGAACCAAACGCAAGAACGTCAACACCAGCAGTCTTAAGAGCTGTATCCGCCATAACTACACCAATACCAGCAGGTGCACCACAGATTAATCCGTAAGCCTTACCTTCTGGTGCGCCGAATGCCATGTGACATGCACCGGCAGCACGGGCAGTAAATTGAAGTTCCAAGTGACCAGCATCGGAACCGTAAACATCGCCAAATGTCTTGCTCAAGTTATCAAGTGCAACGTTGATAGCTGAACGGACATCTGAAGGATCGTAACCACCGATCAAGATAAGGGAACCGTGACCAGCGCCACCCTTAGTATCACGAGGTAATTCGATGTCAATAACTTCGGTGTTCGTTGCCTTAACCGCTTCGTCGACCGCCATGATATGCGGACCGGCACCGGTACGAGAACTTAGAACACCAATAACTGAGTAACGTTTTGAAATGTGTAATTGATCCAACAACATTGGGTCAACACTAGGAATGCACATCCCGATCGTGTCACCGATTTCTCGGGTGCCAACGAATTCAGGGACGACACTAGTAGAGTTTAAAAAATCATTCATTTTAAATCCTCCCGATGATTTAGACTGATTTTTGTCATCTAGCGAGATACCCTTTTTGAGGAGCTCACGCATCACTTGCTCAACTAACGCGTCATTTTTATTGCTCATAATCTCACCCTCAAAATCAACTAGCTAGCAATTTGCTAGTAATTGATTATTCCGCTGATAACTTATCAGGATTTGGGAGAATCTTTTCAACGTCAGTATGTGGACGTGGGATAACGTAGTTAGATAAAACTTCGCCAATGTTTTCAGCAGCTTGTACCCCTGCGTCAACGGCAGCCTTAACGGCACCAACGTCACCACGTACCATAACCGTAACCAATCCGTGACCAATCTTTTCTTGACCTACCAAGTTAACGTTGGCAGCCTTGACCATAGCATCCGCAGCTTCGATTGAAGCAACGAGACCCTTTGTTTCGATTAATCCTAAAGCCTCTTGATCCATAAGAGCTTCCTCCTAAAATTTGGAACTATCCCAATTTCACTAAATTATCAAGTAAACTTGATTCTTCGTTGATGCCGGAATATCTCCAATTGGTTTTGAAAACACTTTCAGTATAAGCGATAATCCTTGTGATATTTTAATCAAGTGAATTTTTCGAAACACAAATATGGAAAACGCTTACAATAAAAAATAGCAATTGTACAAAATAGTACTAGTTTTTGAAACTTTCCTTGAATTTAGGACTTTTTTATCCTAGAATTAAAGGCAAACGAATGTGACAACGCTTCCATTAAGTAAGTATTTGTCATTCATGGAGGTAGCAATATGATCAGTTATCCATTGAAACAGGAAGACTACCGAACCCTCGCCGGTGCGGTGGATACTTTTTCAGGGATTACACAAATCGAAACCGTTTTTTACACGCTAGATGAGCAACTTCTAAAAGATGGGACTTTATACACGGGGATCGAAGAAGTCCAACAACACATCGACTTAGATGGACTCAAAGTTTACGCCATTTTTCCGGTCACGATTGAGCATCGACTCTGGGGATTCGTGATCTGCAATTCAATCGACGTGTCGCAACAACGGATCTACCTATCTCGTAGCTACTTGGAAAACATTTTCAACCAGCTCTTGGAACCACAGTTTAATATCACTGTCTCAGTTTGGGACGCTCTTGATATGGAGCAACTTTCAAAGATTCGCTACTTTGATACCTTTTTACGGTCAGCTTCATCAGATGATAAGTCCTTAGTAACCACGCCCGTCAAAACCGATATGAACCGGTTCACAACGGAACCCTCGGCCTTCTCTGAAGACGGTGAAGGGGTGCATCAAAGTATCGAAGCATCCATTCAATATATCGAAAAGAACATTCGTCGGACAATTTCACTGTCCAAGGTCGCCCAAGAAGTCTTCTTGTCGCCCTCTTACCTCAGCCGAATCTTCAAAAAGGTACTCGATGTTAACTTTATCGATTACGTTAACAACCGTAAAATTGCGATTGCCAGTGAAAAATTAGCGTTGACCAAGTTACCGGTCAACTACATTGCTAACCAAATTGGTTTTTCGCAAACCAGCTACTTTACCAAGATCTTTAAGCAACGGACTGGGTTGACCCCTTCCGAATATCGACACCAAAACACATCGATTCAAAAAATCTACACAATTCACCGGGACATGACCTGGAAGGAAACTGATACTGTTTTTGATGTGTCCAAACGCTTCTTCCAAAAGAACCACATCAGCTACTTCTCACAACCGGTCAACGGCTATCCCTACATCAACAACATCGATAACCTCGCCGATTCCACGGGTGCCCGTGGCTGGATCTACACCATCGACTGCAAACAACCAACGATTCCGTCTAGCGCCGTCAGCGTGAAAGGCAAATCCGTTGTGCAGTGGATCTACACCGCCTACATGACCAATCCAAACTAGTTCGTAGCGGTTCTGTATATCACTTTAGATATGAAATTAGCGTCACCTGCATGCTTGCGGGTGGCGTTTTTTGTGCTGTCGCTTGTATCCAGCTTGTGAAATTTGGCTTCGTTGGCGCGTTAATCATGGGTGATATTGTGGGCACAACCGGTCGGTCAGAAAATTTGGGCTGGAACGCCGTGGGTACGATTCTGAGCCGGAAAAACACGTCTCAGAATTCGGCCTTTCACTAAGCTGGAAGTTCACCAGCTAAGTGAAATTTCACGGCTGAGCCCAATTTTCTGACCGACCTCTTGTTTGCGGGTTTTCGGCATCGATTACCACACTCTCGAAAATCTATCATGAAGGGCTAAACCGTCGTACGATGACAATCGAGAACATCTCAGTAAACGTTAAACGATAACGTTACAGCATTATGTCACAGTCTGTTCAAGCGCATTAAGTCAACGTTCAGAATAGATCGACGTCTTGTCCGTTACGATGACGAAACATCGACTGTTAATCAACTTTGGCGTTTGTCGACTCAATATCAGTCATTGCAGTACTGTCGCAAGCCGTTCAGTTAAGCACTTGAGCTGGTCTACAATAGTGTCTGCTTGCACATTGTGAGATGCAGGTCAGCGGCTAGGTGGATGCTGTGTCGCGATAATTGGTGGTTGTTGGCGACTTTCCAACAACCGCCAATTATCGGGGACGAATTTCAGACTCGCATGGGTTTTGGCGAGGCTGAAATTGGAGGTCTGAGACCGCTCTTCGGCTCAGGCCGGCACCACAGCAGGAACCTAGCCGCTGACCGGAATCGTAAGTTCACGCAAATCACCGCACTTCACAAGCTGGACACAAGCGCACACAAAAACACCACCCAACAAGTGGGTGGTGTCAAAGTGAGTATTAGTGAACCAGTGATTCGATCCAAGTAGCAATGAAGCCACCTACAAGTGGGCCACACATTGGTACCCAGGAGTAGCCCCAATTTGCTGAGGACTTGCCAGGTAAAGGAATAACCGTGTAGGCAAACCGTGGACCCCAGTCACGAGCTGGGTTGATGGCGAACCCGGTGGTCGTCCCTAAACCAGTACCGATAACGAAGATTAAGAAACCAACAACTAATGGCTTCAAACCAGTCGTAAAGTCACCTAAGTTCAACAGAATAAAGACAAACGCGAATGTTGCAATAACTTCTGAGAAGAAGTTGAATAATGGCGATGCAATTGCTGGTGCAGTAGCGAAGATACCGACTGTGTTACCTTCTTCTGCGCCGTTAGATTCTTTGAAGTGTGCCCCGAACGCAACCATAACAAGCGCTGCTCCGACGAACGCACCCAAGAATTGACCAGCAAGATAAGGCAAAACTTCATGCCAAGGAAAGAGACCAAAAATTGCAAATGGAATTGTAACAGCTGGATTTAAATGCCCATCTGAGCCTAACAAACCAGCAACGTAAACCCCCATCGTAACGGCCATACCCCAAGACAAGCAGACATAGGTCCAGTCAGATCCTCTTGAATAGGTCTTCTTCAAGTTAAGTCCGGCACCAGTACCGGCCCCCAAAAGGATTAGGATAGCGGTTCCGAAAAATTCACCGATAAAACCATCCATAAGTGACACCCACCTTTATATTAGTTTGTTAATTCACAATTAACAGTTCTTAGTTTAGCATATTTGAAAGCGCTTTATCTGAAATATTTTTAGCTCTTTTTCCGCACAAATTTAATTCTTTATCACAAAAAAATATAACAAGTCAAAATTTTACCGCGATTCAGCTTCATCACGGCACATTTTCTGGAGCATCTGCCTTAAAACCGCTTTCATTTGGGTCGGTCCAATCACTGATTGGTGCGTATCACGGATTATTTCCAGGGTACTTTTTCCTAAAACATAGTAGGTAATTTGACCAAATTTCGCCGGAACTAGTTGTATAACTTGTTGCAAGCGCTGAAAACTAGCGGGACTGGTGACTAAAATTCTGGTAATTGGGGCGGCCAGTTGGTCGGCAACAAGTTGCGTTTGTGCCTTCGACCAGGTATTTTGATACACCTGTACCATTTGCAATTTTGGGAGCTGATCCATGGCGTGGGCCACCGTTAAATTGCCCCGGAGCCACGTCATGATCGTGCCCCCCGGATAGTCTTGGAGCACGCGTTGTAAACTGGCCTGATTTTCTTGCGGCGCTACGACGAGTCGCTGCACGCCCGCGTTCGTTAACTTAGTGGCCATTTTCTGGCTCAAAACCGCAACGGTTGCCTGTGGCGCTAAGTTTCGTAAGTGGCCAAGATACACCGTGAGTGCAAACGGACTGGTCAGAACGAGCACGTCACTGGTTGCAATTAAGTGCTCATCCGGCGCCGTCAGCGTCACTGACGTCAAATGGCGTAACGGCAGATACTGCGTTGGCCCCATTGCCGCTAACTGTGCCTGCAGGTCCGGTGCCACCTTTTCTTGCGGATATGTCACTAGAAACCCCATCCAATCACCAGCTTTCTTACAAATTTAATCCCGTTAACGTCGCTTCGGTCGCCGTCACCTCATAGGTCGAGTAACACCCTGCCTCAAAATGCAGATCCCAGTAAGTCGTATCTGGGAACCAGTGTTGATGCCACGTCCGCAACGTGCCAAGGTGGGCGACCAGTAACACTGTTAAATCACTATTAATGAGCTCTTGATAGTCATCAAGTGCCGCCACACCCGGGTCTTAAACACCGGGTACGATTCAGCGCCCGTTGGAAACGCCTCAAACGGGTGATCCAGCCACGTCTGCCAATCTTGCGGGTAAGCGGCTTGGATTTCGTCAGCATTCAACCCTTCCCACTTACCAAAGCCCATTTCATTTAACCGGGCATCGACGCGCACCTCAGTCGTTGGGTGGGTGGCAATGATTGGGGCCGCCGTTTGCGCCGTCCGTAGCATGTCGCTTCGAAGCGTCACATCAATTGGCACATTCGTTAATTTCTCAGCTAACTGCGCCGCCTGCGACTCGCCCAGCGCATCTACCGGACAATCTAACGACCCATAAAATTTCTTTTGTTTATTAAGCGCCGTTTCACCATGACGCGTCACTAATAGGTGCATTACAACATCACTCCCGCTAAGCCAGCGTAAACCAGTAAGAAAATGACCTGTGATAAATCACCGTAAGCGCCGATCGTATCCCCACTGAACCCGTGTAACAGGTGAATGTGGAACCGCCGGTAAAAGTAGGCCAGCACCATCACAACGGCGTAGGCGATCAAACCCGGGATTTGTAAAATAGCGCCAATCACGATAATTGAAAAAATCTGGGCGACAATGATCCGCCAAGTAGTCACGCCGACCCATAAACTGGATAGGCTGGGACCGCTGCCGTTGTACACCATCTTATAAAACAAAACGGCGATCCCGGTCTTGGCCATCATCGTGGTCACGGCCGTTAAGCCCACCAACTGCCATAGTGGCAACTGTGGCGCAATGATGATACCACAACTGATGACGATCAGGTAAAAATACAACAGGCCCAAGCTGCCCATCGTCCCTAACCGACTGTCCTTCATAATGGCGCGCATCTTCTCCGGTGCGCGAGACGAATACAAGCCATCCGCCGTATCCGCCAGCGCATCCAAGTGAAAGCCACCCGTGATCAGCCCATCCGTGATCCAGTACAGGATCCAGGCAAACCAAAGTGGAAAAATCAGGGTAAACACCCAAAAAATAGCGGCTTCAACGCACCCTACCAAGAACCCAAAAAAGGTAAAGTACTGAATATTTTGCTTAAACTTATTCGTTGCGTCCGGAATCTCAATTGGGACGGAGATCCGGGTGAAAAATTGCGTGAATAAAATCATCGCTTGTCCCATGATCAAACACCTTTCTATTTCAATTTTTGTGGCAATCCACTGATGACAAAGTAAACGTGGTCGGCCGCTTGAGCGAGGCGTTGATTAACCTGCCCGTATAAATCACGTAAAATACGTGTCTGCTTGGTTGCCGGCACAATGCCCAGCCCCACTTCGTTGGTCACAATGAACATCGATTGGTCGGTTTCGCGTAGCGCTGCTACGATTTCGTCCCAGTCGTTAAAGATCACGTCACCAACTTGGGCAATCTCATCACGCCCCATCCGCTCGATCACGTCATCTAATGGCTTTCCCTGCTTGTCAGCTTGCGCCAGCATCATTTGGTAAAAGCGGTTCGTAATCAGCATGGTCGCATCGTCTAACAAGTACCCGTCAAACTGGTGTGCCCGAATAAACCCGGCCACATCTTCGTAGCGTTCCTCAGTGGTCCACTTATCAGAGCGGCGTTGTTGGTGCGTCTTAATTCGAAGCTGCATCTCCGGGTCTGGCGCCGTCATCACACCAGTAGCGATGTAACAGATTCGGTCATCATCCGACAACCGTTGTTCTGCAAAGACCGATTTACCGCTCTTGGCACCACCGGTCACTAAGGTTAACTGTCCTGTCATCTTGATTACCTCCGCAAAGTGGCTACCCGAATCCAATCCGGATACGCCGCTTGAAATTGGGTTGCTTGGTCCGCACGCACACCGACCAGTAACACCGTCGCCGGTCCGGCTGATTGAGTGAACGCCTCATCGGTCAAGTCAACGATGGCCTCAACGTTCAGACCGTGAGTTTGCGCCATCTGCGCCGTTTCGTTTGCCACCCCTTTTGACCCAACTGGCAGCAAGTCCACCACGTCATCACGCTGGACCAGTTGTCGAACCGCGTCATAACTAAAAATACTGTCGAGGTGCGCCACCACTTGATCCGCAACGTAAGGCGTTCCCATCTGAAAGACAGCCAGTTCGTGTCGACCGACTACCGGTAACTTCGCCGTTTCGATCCGCGCCACCACCGTCACGCCAATTGAGGTAGTTAGGGTGGCCATGTTGTCTTCCGTGCTGCCATTCAGCGGTAAATCAGCCAAACCCGCCCGCTGCATTTCGCTCCGGATACCCGAGATAATTCGTTCTCCAGTTGGGTGTAACTCGTTACCGATCGTATCCGTAATGGCGACCGGGGTTGCGCCAAAACATAGGAGCTCCAGTAAGGGGACCCGCAAAGAATAAGCGGCCGTAATAGCTGGGTCAATCGCTACCACGTCCGCTTGCTTCTCCCCAATTCCGGCGCTGCTATCACAAGCAATCACTAACGCTTCGGTTGCCGTTAGCGGTATTAATGAAAGGTCGCGAAATTGTGTTGTTGTCATTATTAGTCCTCGTTTTCGACCGCATCAAACGCGGCGTTAAAGCCGTTGATCGTGGCTTGAATGTCGTCGTCCGTGTGTTTGCTGGACATGAAGTTGGTTTCAAATTGTGATGGTGCCGTGTAGATGCCTTGTTGGAGTAATTGCTTGTAGAACTTCGCAAAGTACGCCACATCGCTAGCCTGCACGTCATCAAAGTTATTGACTGGGCCGGCGTTGAAGAAGTAGCTCCACATGGTGCCAACGTGATGCACCGTGACTGGCACGTTATGCGCGTCAGCAGCTTGTTTGATGCCTTCGACTAAACGGGTCGTTTTCGCACTCATTTCAGCGTACAATGACTCGTTTAACTGGGCTAACGTACTCAAGCCACCGGTCATCGCCAGTGGGTTCCCAGACAAAGTACCGGCGTGGTAAACGTTCCCGGCTGGCGTAATGTTCATCATGATGTCACGACGACCTCCGAAAACCCCGACTGGTAACCCGCCACCAACAACCTTGCCTAAGGTCGTTAGGTCAGGCGTAATGCCGTAGAGACTTTGGGCACCGTGGTAGGCTGCCCGGAACCCAGACATCACTTCGTCAAAAATCAAAACGCTACCGTGTGCTGTGGTTACGTCACGCAAGGTTTGCAGGAATTCCTGCGTCCCCGGAATGACGCCCATGTTGCCGGCGATTGGTTCCACGATGGCACAGGCGATATCGTCACCATTGGCTTCAAAAACCGCCTTCACGCCTTCAACATCGTTATAGGGCACGGTCAACGTATCGTAAGCCAAGTCCTTTGGCACCCCTGGTGAGGTGTTGATGTTGAACGTCGCAACCCCAGACCCAGCATCGACTAACAGTGAGTCACTGTGGCCGTGGTAGTTCCCGATGAATTTGACGATTTTTTCCCGGTGGGTGTAGCCCCGAGCTAAGCGAATCGCGCTCATCGTGGCTTCAGTCCCGGAAGACACCATCCGCATCATTTCCATTGATGGCACGATGCTTTGGATCTTTTTGGCGAGTTCCGTTTCAAGCTCGGTTGGGGCGCCGTAACTGGTCCCCTTTGCCGTCGCGGCTTGGAGGTCCGCCACTACTTGGTCATCGGCGTGACCTAAAATTAACGGTCCCCACGATAACACGTAATCGATGAACACATTGTGGTCAATGTCTTCGATGTGGGCACCCTTGCCCCGTTCGATGAACAGTGGGTCACCACCGACGTTCTTAAAAGCCCGAACCGGACTGTTGACCCCGCCCGGCATGTATTCGCTGGCTTCAGCGAAAGCCCGCTTGGAATTTTCAAACTGCTTCATTAAATTAGCACTCCCTTTGGCTACTTCATTCGAGCAGCGACTTCTTTAGCAAAATACGTGATGATCAAGTCCGCACCAGCCCGCTTCAAGCCGACCAGCACTTCGTTGACGATCTGTTCTTCGTTGATCCAACCGTTTTGCGCGGCGGCCTTCACCATGGCGTATTCGCCAGACACGTTGTAGGCCACCAATGGCAGGTTGGTATTGTTCCGAACATCTCTAATAATATCAGAAAACGCCATCGCTGGCTTAACCATCGTGAAATCGGCACCTTCTGCTTCATCACTAGCCATTTCACGGAGGGCTTCCAACCGGTTAGCAGGATCCATCTGATAACCCTTGCGATCCCCAAAGGTTGGTGCGCCATCCGCAGCGTCCCGGAATGGACCGTAGAAACTAGAAGCGTACTTGACTGAATAAGCCATGATTGGGGTGTTTTCGTAACCTGCTTCGTCTAAGCCCGACCGAATCGCAGCAACGAAGCCGTCCATGGCATTTGAAGGGGCAACCATATCGGCACCGGCTTCAACTTGGCTGACAGCCGTCTTCGTGTTGTATTTGAGTGATTCGTCGTTCAACACTTCGTGATCCTTGACGATGCCACAGTGACCGGTTGACGTGTATTCGCACATGCAGGTGTCGGCGATGACGATTAGGTCAGGGTATGCGGCCTTGATTTTACGAATGGCTTGTTGCACGATGCCGTCCGCTTCCCAAGCACCGGTGCCGAGGTCATCCTTGTGGTCGGGGATCCCGAAGATGATGATCGATTCAATGCCTAAGTCCACGATTTCCTTAATTTCATCCAAAATCGAATCCAAGCCGAAACGGTAGATCCCGGGCATGGAGTCGATGGCTTCCTTACCGGTGATCGTGGCGTCCACGAACACGGGCATGATCAAATCAGACTTGGCTAAGTGCGTCTCGCGAACAAGATCACGCATAGCAGCACTACTTCTTAAACGACGGTGACGATCAAAACTTACCATAATAACAATCTTCTTTCTCAATCATTTAGTTTAAGTTAATTCCAGCATAGCGAATTATTCAATGAATTTCAACGCGCCTTCCGCAATCAACGCTTGGGCGGTTTTGCGGCCTAACTGGTCACCGGCAACTCCGGTCTGATGCTTCGTAAACAGGTGTTGACCATCGGTTGAAGCAACTAACCCGTGAAAATGCAGGGTGTCGGCTTCCAAGTAAGCATACGCCCCAATCGGTACGTACAACTCCCGCCAAGTTCGCGCAGGAAATCGCGCTCCACCACAACGCTAGTTCGGGTCGCGGCGTCTTCAATACTGTGTAGCAATGCCAGCGTATCGGCATCGTTTTTCCGACACTCGATGGCAATGGCACCCTGGCCAGTTGCGGGTAAGATCACGTCCTTCAAACTGATGCGGTACAACCCAGTCAGGTCAAAGTTCAACCGGTTAAGGCCGGCTTCAGCCAACACGACGCCATCCAAGTGCTCGCTCTCAATTTTGTTGATCCGGGTCCCAACGTTCCCCCGGATCGGAATAATGGCAATATCTGGTCGAGCGTGTAGCAGCTGGCCTTGCCGGCGGAGGCTGTTAGTGCCGATGCGAGCGCCTTTCGGCAGATCCGCTAAACTCGCAACCGGCTTGGGTGTGATCAAACAATCAAAGGGCGAGTTGCGCTTCGGAATCGAGCCAATCGTCAAATCATCCGGTAGTACTGGCATGACATCCTTGAGGCTGTGAACCGCAAAGTCAATTTCGTTTGTCTGCAAATCGTGTTCGATTTCCTTGACGAAAACGCCCTTACCACCAATTTTTTGGAGGCTATCCTTGAGGTTGCGGTCACCCTGCGTCACGATTTCCTTCACCGTAATCTCGACATCGGGAAATTGTGCCTGCAGTGCGGCGACCACGAGGTTCGTTTGGCACAGCGCCAACTGGCTCCGGCGCGTCCCCATGGTAAACTTATTTTTCATGGTGACTGTCCTCCTGTAAAACGTCATCCGTTGCGAGGCCAAAGATTTGGCAGAAAAAGGCTAAATCTAGCGCGGCATCATCGCGAACCGACAACTCCTTGATTTCCTTGATGGGGCCCTTGATCATCTGATTAATGATACTCTTCATGTGCTTGCTGATGACCTTACGTTGATGGGCATCTAACTCGGGCAATTTGCGTAACAAACTGTCATAGACGTTTTTTTCAACGCTCAACGCTGACTCCCGCAACTCACGAACGACCGGCACCACGTGAAGCTGACGTTGCCAAACGTAGAAGTCGTTCACCGCCGCCGGCACATTGTCAGCAATCGCGTCCATCATCGCATCCTTAGTCTGTTGGTTCTGGGCGATGATTTCAGTTAAGTGGTCAATGTCGTAGTAGGTCACGTCAGCTGGTAGCGTCTGGGCATCAACGTTACGCGGCACTCCCAAGTCGATCATCACTTTTAACTTAGGCCGCGTCGTTTGAAGGGCCTGTGCGGAAAGCACCGGTTCCTTAGCGGCTGTCGATAAGATGACTGCATCGGCGTCAGCGACCGCCGTGGTAGATCCGACCACGCATCCGCCTGAACGGTTGCATCATAATCCGCCGCCAACTGAGCCGCCTTCGCATCCGTTCGGTTCAACACGGTGATCTGGTCAAAGCCCATCGTGCTGGCATTTTTCAGCACGTGAGTCCCGACATCGCCCATGCCGGCGATCACAAGTTGTTTTCCAGTCAGATTTTGGAGTTGCACCTTGATTTGGTGTAACCCGGTTTGACCAGACGTTTTCGCCAACTCGCTGACCCGATATTCGGTGTGCATCCGTTTTGAAAAGGCAATCGTTTCTTGGAAGAGGTGATCCAAAATCACACCGGTCGTCCCATCCTTTTGGGCGGTAAAGAAGGCGTTCTTTAACTGACCCAAGATTTGCGGTTCACCAACGATCAGTGATTCCAAACCTGTCGCCACCCGCATCACGTGGGCGACGGCGTCTTCCTTGGTGCCAATCACGGACCATTCAGTCATTTGATCAATCGTCACGTGAAACCAGTTGGCGAGAAACCGTTTCACATAGTAACGGCCCGTGTGAATCTGATCGACTACGGCGTAAATTTCCGTCCGGTTGCAGGTCGATAAAATCACGTTTTCTAAGATACTTTTTTCGCTATTTAGCAGTTGGTTGGCCTTGTCCAGGTCCTCCTTGGCAAAGACCAGCTGTTCGCGAATATCAATTGGTAATTGCTGATAATTTAAACTCACGTAAATGACAAACATGGTTTACTGATCCTCCCCTTTAAACCAGTGCTGATCGTCCAACCAGCGCCGGAGTGTTTGTTTGATGCGTTTCGCCGTTGCTGGCGACTTGCCCTTTGTCGAGACCGTTAACAGTAACGTCTCATCTTCAAGCTTCGCCACGTTAAAAAAGTCTGACTGGGTCTTATCGCTAGCGTTATTCACCAGTTGAAAATGCGTGGCGTCCTGCGTGATCTGGGCGTTCACGGCGGCGTCATCCGTACAGGCAATGATCATATCCATCGCCTGGATGTCGCCAGTTTCATAACGTTTTTGTCGCCAAGTCACCTGGCTCGTGTCGATTTCCGGCGCTAATACCGGACTGATCACCGTCACGTTGGCTGCGGCATCCAATAGTGCCCGAATCTTTCGCGTTGCAACGGCACCACCGCCCACAACGGCGACCGCTTTTCGACTCAGGTCGATGTTGATTGGGTATGGGTGTTTCACGTTACGCATCTCCTTTAGCTGAATCGGCCAAGATTTGATCAAGTTTCGCCATATCAACGTTGGCTTCGATCACCTTAGCGAGTTTCTCATACTGGGCTTCTTTGTAGGCCGCCATTGCGGGACTACTCTGGTGCAACACCGGTAACCCCTTCGCTTGCCGTAGTTGGTCGAGCAACTGACGAGTCCAAGCGGTGTTGTCAAAAATACCATGGAGGTAAGTCCCCCACACCCGACCAGTAGCGTCAACGGCCCCGTCTGGGCGATCAACAGGTCGACCGTTATTTTCGATAATCGTTGAAAATGGTTTGGCTGTCGGTCCCAGCACCGTTTCGCCCATGTGGATCTCGTAACCGTGAAGTTCGATATCGTGATGTCGGGCAACGGCTTGGGTCGTCGTCTTCTCACCTGTAAAGGTAGTGGTCGTATCCAGTAAGCCAAAGCCGGCTTGCTGCGACAGATCAGACTCCACGTGGTTGGGATCAAACATCTGGGTGCCTAGCATTTGGTAACCACCGCAGATGCCGATAATTTGGGTGCCATCGGCATGCAGTTGTTGGATCAATGGCACAAAGCCCTGTTCACGCAGGGCGGCCATATCCTGATTGGTATTTTTACTACCCGGCAAAATCAATAAGTCTGGGTGGCCCAACTCTTCTGGTCGCACCACGTAACGGACCGACACATCGGGTTGAATCTCTAAACTATGAAAATCAGTAAAGTTAGAAATCTTTTGGAGGGCCAGCACGGCCACGTCCAACGCTTTGGTGGCATCCTTCGTCCGGGATTTGCGAGCCAAGACCACACTGTCTTCCTCGTCTAAGTCAACATCCGTCATGGGCACAACGCCAATCACTGGCACGCCCGTCAGTTCTTCAATCATTCGGTTGCCTGATTCCAATAAGGTGGCATCACCGCGGAATTTGTTGATGATGATGCCCTTAAACCGGCGTTGGTCAGCTTCGGGTAACAGTTTAATCGTCCCGTAGATCGAGGCGTAAACGCCACCCTTATCAATGTCAGCCACCAAGATCACCGGTGCATCCGCAATTTCAGCCATCCCCATGTTAACGATGTCGCGCTCGTTCAAGTTGATTTCCGTTGGACTGCCTGCGCCTTCAAGCACCATCACATCGTTTTCATCAGCCAGTGAACGGTAGGTTTCAAAGATCTGTTGCTTCAACTGGGGTTTGTAGTCCTGATAGGCTGCAGCACTCATGTTACTGAGCACCTTGCCCATGTAAACGACTTGTGAATCCTGATCGGTTGAGGGCTTCAACAGCAGCGGGTTCATCCGCACATCTGGTGCGATACCGGCAGCTTCTGCTTGGAAAACCTGGGCCCGGCCCATTTCCTTGCCGTCACTCGTGATGTAGGAATTTAACGCCATATTCTGAGATTTAAAGGGCGCCACCTTTAAGCCACGGTTATGTAAAATTCGACATAGGCCAGCAGCCACCCAACTCTTGCCGGAATCTGACGCCGTCCCCTGAAACATGATCGATTGTGTACCCATGTGAGTCCCTCCCAAAATACGACGGCGACCGAAGCCCCGCCAGCGTATCACTTCCAGCTTAACCTGAAATGACACGTACTTTATTTATATCATATTAAACGTTGATTAGAAAACGTTGCGTCCATTACGTCACCGTTGCCTGATTAATTTGATTTATCACCGATAACACAACGACTGACGTGGCTTTGCACCATTTTGGCACTGCCACATCGCCAGAACGCTTTAAATATCAAAACGAAGTCACGCTATTCAGTCGCAAACTGCACCCGTTTCTTCAATAATAGGGTTGAGAAATACGGTAACTTCTCCGTCGGCGCGATGTCAGCTAGCGTTCGCTTGGTCTGTTGGTCCATCGACGCATTTGAAATCAAAATGGCGTGTTGCAACAGGTCGCGTTGTGCCAACAAGTCGTAAATCGCCGGGAAGTTCGCCGAAATCTTCATGATGACCACGTTATCGTTGACGTCGATGGCCTTTTCAATCGTGGTGAGGTCTGCGGTTGCCGGTAACACTTCCAGCAATTCGTCATCCAACGTCAGCGGAACGGAGATACTGGCAGCAATCTGTGAAAACGCCGAGATCCCCGCAATCGTTTGAACGTCGATTTGATGGTCGATCAGTTCTACGAGGTAACTGTAAGTGCTGTAAACGCTTGGATCGCCTAACGTCACAAAGCCAACGTTTTTGCCATCCTGAACGTCAGCAACAATTTCAGTCGCAATTTCACGCCAACTTTGCTGCTTTTCTGTCAGGTCTTTGACCATTGGAAAATGCCGACGTTTCACCACTAAGGTTGCGGGTAAGTGTGGCATTGCGATTCGTTCCGCCACGCTTGCCTGTCCCTTATGGGCTTGAGGCACGTATAAAATGTCTAACGCCTGTAGCGTGTTGACTGCCTTGAGTGTTAATAAATCACTGTCGCCTGGCCCTACCCCGATACCATAAAACGTTGCCATTATGCCGTCACCGTCCCTTGTTGATTGAGTTGTTGTTTAAGGTGTGCAATGAATAGGTTTTGAATCTCTGGATACTCGCCCATCCCAGTGAGGTCACTGGCCACCTTGATACCAGCCGCCTCTAACTTTGAACGCCACGACTCTGGTTGAGTCGAAGCCATGTCTTGATGGGCATGGTTGCCGGCCACCAACATAAACGGCTGTAACGTCACTTTAGTGATGCCATTTGCCTTTAGTCGCGCCAGTTCCAAGTCAATATCCGGGTAGCTTTCAACGGCCCCAACGTAGTGCCGGGTGCCTCGCAACATGTGATCTAAACAGGCGTAGGCAGTAAAGGCATGATGCGCGGTCCCATGTCCCATGAAGAGCACGGCCGCATTTTTATCCAATGGTTGGTGCAGCTGCTCTAAAAAGGTGACCACTTGTTGGTAATCTTCAAAGGTCTCTAGCAATGGTTTGCCGATGACCACCTGTTTAAATGCCGGCGTCACTTTGCGAACCTGCTGCAAGAGTTGGTGGTATTCGATACCCGGAATCAGGTGCAACGACTGGACGTACAGCGTATCGTAGCCAGCCGCTTGGATTTTTTCAAGCGCTTGTGCCGGGGTAGCCACAACCACCCCTTCGTGCTGCTGAATTCGTGAAATCACAATTTTAGAGGTAAAGGCGCGAAAAACGTCCGCTTCTGGAAAAGCCCGTTGAAAGGCCTGTTCCGTTGCGGCAATCGTTTTTTGGCGCGTTTGTTTGTAGGTCGTGCCGAAACTAACGACCAGTAACGCGATTCGACTCATCCGTTGAAAACTCCTTTTTAACGGCTTGAATTACGTCATCATAACTTGGAGCCGCCACGATGGCGTGCAAGCCTAATTTTTGACATTCATCGGCAACCGTTTGACCCATCGCAAAGCAGGTCATCGTTTGCAGTTGCGCACGTTGCGCTTCATCACAACCGGCATACAGGTCGTTGACCGAGGCTGAACTTGGAAAAACAACCGCGTGAAAATCTGCTAGATCCACTGATTGTGGCACTGCAATCCTTTCATAAGTTGCCAAGTACTGGGCCGTTGCTGGACCATTCAACTGAGCCAACGCGGCCTGTTCACCAAGGTAAACCACGGTTGGGTCAGATCCAACTGTTGCTCATCGTATAAGGCATCCGCCAACAACCCGGTTTCTTGTAGCCGATTGGCCACGACCTGATTCATTGCCACTAGTTGCCAGTGGTTCAAACTCCGACCATCAACGCCCAGCGTGAGTAACTGTTGCTGGAAGTAATGAAACGCCGCAAAGTCGGTGATCACCAGCGTGCCACCGGCGGCCATATCTGGTAAGGCCACCGCGCGTGGTTGCTTCTTGCGCCGATCAAAGTAGTTGACCGAGGCGCCTTCATCTTGTAACGCCGCAAATAGCTTGGACTCTGCTTTAAACGGAATCAAGAGGTGCAAGCCCTGCAACGCTAACTGTGGCTGCAGCTCAGGCATCAGCTTCACAACGCCACCCACAACGATCAACGCCGGCGCACCAATCTTAGCCGCTGTAACCACGTCCACGATCGTTGCTAAATCAGCTGAGACTGACCGCTGCTTCCAGTGGGTCGCCCACTGAATCACCGCTACGGGCGTCGTTGCTGACATCCCGTTAACCATCAATTGGTCAGCAATCGTGGCCAGTTGTTCCATGCCCATCAAGAACACGAGGTCCCTTCCTGGTGCGCAATGTTGGCCCAATCCAGTTCCTTACCCTCGGCCTTCCGGTGACCAGTGATTACGTGAAAACTTGAGGCGTAGTCCCGGTGAGTAATGGGGATCCCCGCTGCCGCTAACCCAGCAATTGCACTGGTTAGTCCGGGCACCACTTCAAAAGCCACGTGGTGTTGTTTCAGATACTGCCCTTCTTCACCACCCCGGCCAAAGACGTAGGGGTCGCCCGCTTTAAGCCGCGCTACCCGCTTACCCGACTGCGCAAGTTCAACCAACATATCGTTGATTTGATACTGACTGACCTTGTGGTGATGGGGTAACTTCCCAACGTCAATTTTTTCCGCCGCATAGGGCGCCAACAACGCAGGATTGACCAACCGATCATAAACGATCACGTCAGCCTCTGCTAACCGCCGTTGGGCTAGCAGCGTCAACAACTCCGGATTTCCTGGCCCGGCACCAATCAAAGAAACGCGTCCACTCATACTTAACATCCTCCATCACACTCAGTTTGTCGCGGTAAAATACCGTGCTAAATCTGCTAGGGTCGACACGCGCTGTGGGTAATCGACTGCTGGTCGCCGAATGACGATGCAGGGAATGCCCAACTGATCACAGGCCATCATCTTTTCCTGAACGCCACCGCGACGACCGCTTTCCTTGGTCACCACCGCAATGGCGTTGGCGCGTTCAAACAGCTCAACGTTTAACTGAACCGTGAAGGGCCCGCGAATCCCGTCGATTTGACCGGAATTAAATCCGGCGGCCGTCAACAACGTCATGACGCCGGTCGTCGGTAACACCCGAACGTGCAGCCGGTCGACACCTAGCTGGTCGGCGTAATCAGCGGCTGTTTTACTACCCGTTGATAGATACACTGTTCCGACCCGTTGTTTAAGATAGTCGCAGGCTTGCGTCAAACTGTCAACTAAAACTAGGTTTGCGCTGGATTTTAACCCGTCTTCGCGTTCAAACCGTAAGTAAGGAATGCCCGCCGTTGCAGCGGCTTCGATGATGGTGGTTGAGATGACCCGCGCAAACGGGTGAGTCGCATCAAGAACCATCGTAATCGCGTGTGTTTCAAAAAAATGACTGAACGTCGCCGGTGTCAGCACCGCTTCTGAAACCTGCTGGGCGTGCTGTCGGGCCAAAGTGGCACCGTAGTCGGTCGTCACCGATAAAATGAACGGCCGTTGGTGTGCCGTTAACCAGTCCGCAACCGCCAGACTTTCACTCGTCCCACCAAGTAACAAAATCATAGGGTGTAGCCCCGTGGGGTGATCATGCGACCATCAGCCACGTAGGTGTTTTGATTCCCCACGATGACGATGGTGGTCATGTTAACGTCTTCTTCGTTGAGATCCTTGATCGTGGTGATCGTTTCGATCTCGTTCTTACGGGCAACGTCCTTTCCAAGACCCACAACGGTGTCCGGTGACTTGTATTTCAACATAATATCTAGGGCTTCACGTAAGTTGTTTGGGCGCCCCTTGCTACGTGGATTGTAGAGGCAGATAACGAAATCGGCCTTTGCTGCAGCGTCGACCCGCTGTTTGATCACGTCCCAAGGGGTCATCAAATCGCTCAAACTAATGTGACAAAAGTCGTTCATGAGCGGAGCACCCAACGCAGCTGCCGCCCCGATACTAGCCGTAACGCCAGGCACCACGCGGACGTCAATGTGTTGATCCATTTTGGAGGCTAATTCTAGGACCAAGCCTGCCATGCCGTAAATACCGGCATCACCGCTAGAAATAATCGCAACGTCTTCACCGCTGGCGGCAATTTCAATCGCCTTCTTGGAGCGTTCAACTTCACCGCGCATCCCGGTAACGACTAATTCCTTACCTTCAAGCATGTCACGGATCAACCGCACGTAGGTTGCGTACCCCACGATCGTATGCACTTTTTTGATTACGTCGAGGGCTTCTTGGGTCATTAAATCTCGTGAACCTGGGCCTAAGCCAACAATGTATAGCATGTCATCATCATCCTTTTAAGTTGTTTGTGTTTAATTGAGTTGGCGTCCTAACACCATGGTGATGTCGTTTTGCGCGAACCGGTCCGTCACCGCTAACTGGCCGGTTAAAACCTCAGCGCTGGCAGCCGCCACGTTGCCCACCCCCACCGTTTTTGCCACGAAGGCCGATTCGGGATAGTGCGCACTGGCTGGTCGTAACGTGTCAGCGGTGAAAAATTTAACCGGTACATTTAGCGTTGCTGACAACATCTGAATAGCGGCTTCGTGCTGCTTAACATCAATCGAGCCGAGTTGGGCAATCGACCGCCAAGCCAAGTGATGGGCAGCGCAGAATTTAGTAAAGGTGTCCTGCATCATTTGGGTCGTTACATCTCGGCGACACCCGATTCCTAAGGCATTCAGCCGCGGAATTACGGGTAACGTGTCAGCGCGTTTCTCAAAATCAGTCCGATCAGACACAATCACAAGCGGTGCCTCGGCCGGCGCGTCAGCAACGCGTTCAACCACCGTCCAGCCCCTTAAGTCAGTGAGTTGGGGCCGAAAGACCGGGTCAACGTAAATGGCAACGGGCTTTCCCGCCGCCAATAAACCGTTAAACCGTTTGGTATTGCGTTTGAATTCTGGATACCAGCCGTTCACCCGCTGAGCCAGCGTGTCTAGCGCCTGCACGTTTTCCGTATCGGTTGCGGTGGTGATCACCGGATCCGAATCCAGAATCGTTGCCACCTGCGTTGTCCAGGCGTTGGCCCCGCCCACGTGTCCTGATAACAAGCTGATCACGTGATGGCCTTGTTCATCAATCACAAGTACTGCTGGATCAACCGTCTTGTCAGTAATCAACGGTGCGATCGTACGAACCACAATGCCAGTCGCCATCACGCAAATGACGCAATCAACATCTCGAAATAGCTGCTGACAAGTCGCGATGAACATGCCCTTTTCAAACGACTGCTCACCGGGCTGTGCGAACCGGGCGGGTAACACTAACTGACTGGTTAACGCTTGGCTCAACCGCCGCGCTAACGTTGCGCCGTGAACCGTTAGCGCAATGACGGCGACCTTGGCGTTACTGGTTGTCGCTGTCATCCGGAACACCCTTCCGGTACATGTGCGTAAACTGAGCATCGTAAAGTTTTGAGTAGTTGTACTCATCGCCCAAGAACTCACCCACCATGATCAGCGCTGTCCGGCGAATGCCGCTTCCTTCACCTTATCGGCAATGTCGCCTAAGGTGCCTTTGACCATCTTTTCTTCTGGCCAAGTAGCTTTGTAGATCACGGCTGCTGGGGTGGCTTCAGTGTAACCGCCTGCCAATAGTTCCCGAACCACTTTGCGAACACCTTGAACGGACAAGAAAATCACCATCGACGTTTGGTGTTGCGCTAACGACTTCAGCGATTCACTTTCTGGCACTGGTGTCCGGCCGGCCATTCGGGTAATGATCACCGACTGAGCAACGTCTGGCACCGTGTATTCAACACCCATGCTGGAAGCGGCGCCCAAGAAGGAGCTAACCCCTGGGATGCATTCATAACCGATATTACGCTTCTTGAGTTCTTCGATTTGTTCGCGAATTGACCCGTAGATTGAGAAGTCACCGGTTTGAAGCCGAACCACCGTTTGGTCATTCGCAACGGCCTCAGCCATTTGGTTAATAATGTCTTCCAGCGTCATGCTGGCACTGTCGGATTTAACCGCGCCATCCTTACAGTAGTCGAGGAGTGCTGGGTTCACTAACGAGCCCGCGTAAATCACGACGTCGGCTTCCGAAAGCCGCCGGTACCCCTTTAATGTGATCAAATCTTTATCGCCGGGGCCCGCCCCAACAAAGCTTACTAATGTCATTTTGTTCAGTCCTTTCGAGTTGCGCTGATGATCAGCGTGGGATTCTGTGGTTTAAAGTAGTGACCCTTGCCAAGCGCGTGCCATTTGGCGATTCGCGCTTCTGTCATGTCTAAATCGGTCACGTTTTTAGTGGTCAAATACTGGTAGGCCTGTAACGCATTTTCCTGCAAAATAAAGTCAGGACCAATGCGCCTCCCGCTGTGAGGTGGGCTAACGCAAAGTCGATGATCTCATCGAGGTTGCTGCCACTGCCGCCAACGAAAATGGCGTCGTACTGTTGATCCGGAATGGCCGTTGGCGCTTCACCCTGAATCAAGTTCAGGTTAGTCGTCCCAAACTGGGCCATGTTTTGACGCATAATATCGATTGCCGCATCGCTTTTCTCAACTGCGGTCACCTGTAAGTCGGGGTACATCAACGCCGCTTGTAAGCTCACGCTACCAGTCCCCGCACCAATATCGAGGAACTGCTGTTTTCCCTGTAATCGCAGGTGGTCGATGCTAATCGCCCGGACTTCTGCCTTGGTCATCGGGACCTTCGTTCGTAAAAAGAGTTCATCACGCATTTGTTATAATCACCACGTTCATTTGATAGTCTCGTTGTTCAACTGCTTCCGCCGGATAAGTTGTAATGGTTTCTTCTGGATAACTGAGCATCTCACCTACAATCACTTGCCGATGCTGGTGCCGTTTGACGATTGCTTGAGCAATTTCGTACGGCCCAATCTTGTCATCCGTCACCATGCCGATCGTGTCGTGCATCAGCAAAAAATCGAAGTCCGGCACGCGACCATGACTACTAGTGAAGTAACACTCGTTCATGGACAGTCCGGTTTGGTGAAACAGATACTGAATCGAGCTGATTCCCGGCACGACTTGAACCCGCGCCCGACCAAATTGATGAAACGCCCAAGTCCCGATGCCGTACAAAAGTGGATCACCAGAAGCTAATAGCACCACGTTATCGTCCAACCGGGTCGTCAATAACTCCCGGAGCACGCTCAACTTCGGCAGCAATAGCTGCTTAGAAGCAACTTGGGGAAAAAGCGACAGTTGCCGCTTAGACCCAATGACTAGCGTGGCGTCTTCCAGATACCGCTGAGTCCCGGCCAACATCAAGTACGAGTTTCCCGGACCAATGCCAAGTACCGTAATCATTGCCAAGCCTCCTCGATCACTGCTAGTGGTTGCGTTGCCGCCAAAAAGCCGGTATCGCGGGAAAAAATCACCGCGTCAATGTCAATGTGGGGTTCCCGGTGCGCCAGTAGTTTCTCGGCCCGGCCCTTGATCTTATCCACCAACACTTGGTAAACCGCTTGGTAACCGGCTTCGTTAACGAGCTTGATCATCGAGATCGTCGTTAAACAATCGTTGACCTGCTTTAACAACTCAACCGGCGCGCCCAGCAGTGCTAAGTTGGCCACCATAATTTCAGCCCGAGCATCCGCATCCTTACTGTGCGTGGAGAAGATGCCCCCGGCAACTTTAATCATCTTGCCAAGGTCGCCGACGATCAGCAGCTTGGTGAAGCCCAACCGCTGAACTTCCTTCAATACGTAACCAACAAAGTTACTCATCTGCACCTGCTTTTCGGTGCCAATGTGCATCTCACCGGTTAGAAAATCCTCGCCGTAGTTGCCGGGCGTCAGGATCAAGGCAGTATCGCCGCGTTTACGGTGAATATTCATTTCAATTGAAATCGAGTGCTTCCAACTCTCTTCGGACATCGGCGTGACAATGCCGCTAGTCCCAAGAATCGAAATGCCGCCAACGATGCCCAATTTCGGGTTGTAAGTCAGCTTGGCCACTCGTTCACCCTCGGGCGCCGAAATCACGATGTCCGCACCCCGGTCATCGCCTATCACCTGCCGAACGCCCTGTTGGATCAACTTATACGGTGTTGGATTAATGGCTGGCATCCCGGGCTTATTCGCTAACCCTTCCTGCGTGACCCGCCCAATGCCCTGACCCCCATCGAGGGTGATCTCAGCATCCGAGCGCAACGTCACGGTGGCAACGATCAGCATCCCATCAGTGGCATCCTGATCATCACCGCCATCCTTGGTAATCGCAACTCGTGCGGACCGGTCATCAAACTGACAATCCTGAACTTCAAAGTCAACGGGCTGACCGTTGGCGGCGTTCACGTGAACCGTTGTAGTGGCCTGTTGCTCTAAAATCGTTTGGGCCGCTGCCACCGCCGCCGCTGTTGCCGTCGTCCCAGTCGTGTAGCCTTTTCGGAGCTTGCGACCGTTATAGTACACATAATCATTCTCATCCTTTGCCGCTGGCATCTACTCACCGCCTAAACTAAATCTAAGTTGTACAACACCGCGTTGACCATCGCGGCAGCCAAGTTACTGCCACCCTTGCGACCTAACGCAACGATTGCGGGGATCTCACTTTCGTAGAGCGCCTGCTTACTTTCGGCAGCTTCCACGAACCAACTGGCACCCCAATCACCGCATCCGGCTTCAACGTACCGGCCTTTGTCATTTCAAGGATCTTATAGAGGGCAGTCGGCGCATTGCCCACCACAAACAGTTTCTCGGTTGGGACTTCCGCCGCCAGCTCAATGGCTGCCATGGAGCGGGTGATTCCCTGTTGTTTCGCCCGGTCAAATACCGCCGGGTCACTGATATAGCAGTGATAATGACAGCCAATCGCATCCAACTTACGCTTGTTGATGCCTGATAGCGCCATCGTCGTATCAGTAAAAATCGTGCCACCATTGGTGATGACGTGGGCAATTTTGCTGATTGCATCATGGGTGAATTTTAGGTTATGCAAATAATCAAAATCCGCCGTGGTGTGAATGGCCCGCTTAATGGTCGCCTCTTCCACCGGTGATTCAAAGTGGTAATTCGGTGCGATTTTATCAATTTCAGCTTGAATCATTTCAAAACTCTTATCCGTAATTTGATTTGGAATCGTGATGTAGTCCGTCACGAGAATCCCTCCTTCTCACTCGTTGTTACAACAGTGCTAAAATGCTCCAGCGAACGCCAATCACAACAATTAAGCCCAGCGTTGACGCCGTGTACAATAGCCTCAAAGTTTGGTTAATAGCGTGCGCATCCGCCGGCCCGGCATCCGCATTACCGATGTAGGGTTTCGGCACTAACTCGCCGAAATAGTAGTGGGGACCACCCAACCGTAAGTTGAGTGCACCCGCCACAACCGATTCCGAAAAGCCACTATTAGGCTTTTGTGATGCTCCCGGTCACGCAAACCAACTGAAACCGCCTTGTGAACGTCGTACCGTAACAGCGCACTGGCAATCACCAAGAACAGCCACGTTAACCGTGCTGGAATGTAATTGAACACGTCATCGAGACGCGCCGGCACGCGGCCGATGTCCCGGTATTTTTCATTTTGATACCCAACCATTGAGTCCAGCGTGTTGACTGCCTTATAGGCTAGTCCCAGTGCTGGTCCGCCGATAATCAGGAACAGCAGCGGGGCGATGACCCCGTCACTGGTATTTTCCGCCACCGTTTCGATGGTGGCCTTGCAGACGTCTTCACCAGAAAGTGCCGCTGTATCACGGCCAACGATCATTCCTACCTGATAACGGGCCTTCTCCAGGTCATCCGCTTTCAGGCTTCTCATGATCTTACGGCTTTCCACTGCCAGTCCTTTGATCGACAGGCAGGTGTAGCACAGGTAGCTACCGAGCACCAATTTCAACCAGAGCACGTCGCGGACCAACCACATCAAGCCAGCTACGATCAACCAAGTGCCACCAACGATGATGACCCACATCAATAACCCTAACCATTGGCGCGTTGTTGCGGCGTACTTCGGTCGGTTAAACAGCTTGGTCAAACCACCGATGGCATGACCAATTATCTTAATGGGGTGCGGCCAACTCGGTGGATCACCTAGTAGCAAGTCGAGCACAAAACCAATCACGATCATGCTAATCAGTTGCATCACGCACCGCCCCTAGCTGTTGCAGCAAGCGTTCAAACAACGCTCGGCTTTGATAAAAGTGAACGTGCAGGTAACTGGCAAACGTCCGCCGAACCTGATAACCGCCAGTCCAAGTCGCCACTGTCTGACCATCGCGCACCTTTGCCATCTCCAAGACTGGTTTTAGTTGGTTGTCGTGCGTGGTAAAAACCGAGTGATGGAACTCATGGCCGTAAATGACCGTTCCGGCGTCACCTATCACCGTAGTTGTTCTTGGCGTTGCCTGACAGTAACCAAACCGCTTCAAGCGTGGCGTCATCTGACTGTCACCGTTAAAGATTCCGACCATTTCAAACGTCCCGTCTGCCGTGCGCAATTGCTGACCAAGGTACATCAGGCCACCACACTCGGCATAGATTGGCTTGTCAGCTTCGGAAAATACTCGAATCGACTGTTTCATGGTGCCGTTAGCTACCAGTTGTTCGGCGAACTCCTCTGGATAACCGCCACCAAGGTATAGCGCATCAACGTCAGGCAACTTAGCATCATGAATCGGACTGAATGGTATCAATGTCACCCCCGCTTCTCGCAGCGCGGTCAAGTTATCTCGGTAGTAAAAACTAAACGCATCGTCTTGGGCAATCCCTAACCGTAACCGAACGCGCTGACGGGCCAACGGTTGTGGATTTTCAATGGCCGTACTCGTCCCAGCCAACGCCAAGAGTCGGTCTAAATCCAGATGTTTAGTTGCTAACTCACCCAGCGCTGCAATCTTACTGTCGATCTCCGGTAACTCATTATCGGGAACCAACCCAAGTTGCCGAGAAGGTAGGGCCAGCTCTTTTTTAAAGGGCAAATACCCTAATACTGGTAACCCAACGTAACGGTCGATGGCGCCTTTGATCAGCTGATAGTGGTTCTCGCTCATCACGTTATTGACCACCACCCCCGCAATTGGAACCGCCGGATCAAAGGTCATAAACCCCTTCACGATAGCGGCCACCGAGGTAGAAGCTGAACGAGCGTTAACAACTAAAATTACGGGGACGTCTAGCTGTTTGGCAATACTGGCGGTTGAATGGGCGTCCTTATCAGTGCCAAGCCCATCATACAGGCCCATCACCCCTTCGATTAATCCCAAATCAACATCGCTGGTGTCTCGCGCAAACAACTGCCGTAACGTTTGCGGATCTGGCACCAAAAAACTGTCGATGTTACGTGACTGGCGACCAGTGATCCGGGAGTGAAACTTCGTATCCACGTAATCGGGGCCCACTTTATAGGCTGAATTCGGTACTGCTTGTGTAACGCCGCCAAGATGCTAACGTCACACTGGTCTTACCAGAACCACTCGTTGCGCCCGCAATCAGTAGTTTCTTCAACGTCCGTCACCTTCCTTAAGCTAAGTCGTGTAATGCTGCTAATAATGTTTGATTATCATCATGTGACCGCACCGCAACCCGGTAGTAACTCGCATCTAAGCCAACGTAATCGGAACAGTCTCGAATCATTAACCCCTTTGGCCACAACCGTTCTCGTAGTTGGGGAATGCCACTCTTGAAGAGGTAGTAGTTGGCTGATGACGGGTACACGGTCAGGTATGAGACCGTTTGTAGGCCCTCGTAAAGCGCTTTCTTTTCTGCTAATAACCAAGCGTAGGTCGCTTGAATATAGGCCTGGTCATCATACATGTGCTCTCCAAACCGGGCGGCCAGCGTATTGACCGACCACGGTTCGGCTTGTTCAAGCAACTGTTGTTTGAGTTGCGGGTGTTTTGTCACTGCAAACCCGAGCCGTAGCCCTGGAATCGCAAAGAATTTGGTAGCCGACCGGATAATCATTACCGGATCCGTTTCGCTTAACCGGTTAATGTAGCTGAGGCGGTCGTGGTCAATAAAGTCCATGAAAGCTTCGTCTAAAATCAGCCAAATCTGGTGTTGGCGGCAGTAATCGGCTAGCCGCTGCACCTCATCTGGTAAGAGGACTTGGCCGCTCGGGTTATTGGGGTTACACAGGCAGAGCAGATCAACGGTCGGTTGCTGGTCCAGAAACTGGATCAGCTCAGGCAGCTGAATTTGAAACTGATTTTCTGCCCGTAGTCGATAATGGTCAACCGTTGCCCCGGCCCGCCGCAGCGAGCGCTCGTACTCACCAAACGTGGGTGCTAACACAACAGCGTGCGTTGATTGCAACGCCGTGGCCGTGTCAAAAATCATCTGAACCGCCCCGTTCCCAACAAACACGTCATCCGCAGAAACGTTTAAATAATGGCTAATAGCTGCTTTTAATTGCGGATACTGTGGATTGGGATAGTAGACCAGTTCGTCTAGCGACTCGGTCAAAACCGTTTTTAACTTTGGCGATAGGCCCAGGGGATTAATATTGGCACTAAAATCGATCAACGTCGCAGCGTTAAGACCAGTTCGTTGTGCAATTGCCTCCCGGTTACCACCATGAATCACTTTGATCATGATGCCTCACTCCTTAAAAATGGTGCGTGTTTGACGCGTTGTGGCAAGAAAGCGTAGACAACTTCGCAAACTGCAAGGTTCACGATGGTGGCGACCGTCAGTGGGATAAAGAGCGCGAAAATCGTGCCTTTCAAGAACGGGTACATCAACGGCACTTCCAATGGCACGTTGATGACATAACCGATCACATCAGCGATCAAAACGACACTGAGCTTGTCCTTACCGAATCGCTGACGGATCCAGCCAAAAACAAACATGCAGACGCCCATCATCACGGCGATCACCAAGTGAACTGGCAACGTATAAGGGAACCCCGCTAACCCAGCTGAGACTAAGTGACCAAATACGCCTAAAAAAGCACCGAAAACGGGACCCAATAAAATCGCCCCTAAAAATGCGGGCAAGGAATCAAACGCGATTGATCCTAAATCTTCACGTTGGCCCCGACCACACACAGTGCCAGCAACATGGCTGCCAACACAATTCGCTTTAACCTTGCAGAATTATCCATACCAGTAAACCTTCTTCGTCCAAATTTTAGCTAAAATGAGGTCGCTTACAAAACGTCCTGATATAAAGATATGATAGCCGGGCCGGTCTTTCAACGGCTTGTGACCGGTCTAACAAATTTGTGGAACGCTTCTCAATATCAGTATAAAAAACTACTAATTTTGGCAAATCAGTTCGTTCTGGACCAGTTAAGATTCACGCTGGTATTTCGTTTCGGAACTGGTATAATGGGGTCGTTATAATTTACGAATTTTTAGATTGTTATTTTTGGAATGAAAATAACTGCTAATTTCGGTAAAAATAGCACATTTTTGACTAAATCACCCCATTGTCCCCACAATTTAGCCGGTCACGCGGTAACTTTTCACCCGATTCTGGTGCTTTGGCGTTTCTATAACGTCTAAAGCGTGACTTGCCGGGATTTTTGAGTACAATGGACACACATGAGCACCACACACTAAGGAGGATTTTGACATGAAGATTTATACCAAAAAAGGCGACAAAGGGTCTACTCGGATCATTGGTAAGAAAATCGTGACCAAGGATGACGCGCGGGTTGAAGCGTACGGCACCGTTGACGAACTGAACTCTTGGGTGGGCTATACCATCTCATTATTAACGGCTAACACTGCTGAACTTCACGACGAACTGGAAGAGATTCAACAACAACTCTTCGACGCCGGCACTGATTTAGCAACCTTAAACGACGACCCGAAGCGCGACTTCATCTTCAACCCAGAAGCAACCACGTGGTTGGAGGGCAAGATCGATAAGTACACCGAAGCCGTCCCAGCCGTCCAAAAATTCATCCTGCCAGGTGGTGCGCAACCAGCATCCGCATTGCACGTTGCAAGAACGATCACCCGTCGGCAGAACGCTGCATCGTGACATTACAAGGCGAAGACGACATCAACCACGATGTATTGGTCTTCATGAACCGCTTATCAGACTACTTCTTCGCAGCAGCGCGCTATGCAAACATGTTGGAGAAGCATGATGATATTTTGTATCGGAATAGTAAGCCGGTTTTTAGATAGAGAGAGCGTCAAATCGAGCGCTTAGAGACTGGAGCATAAGGCCCCCAGCACTAAGCCCCTGAACTTCGGGGGCTTAGTGCTGGGGGCCTTATGTGCAAGTCTCTGCTCGATTTGACGCGTTTCGGCGTGGCTGCCTAACTCAAGTCAAGCTGACAAACTTCACTATAGTGGCGATTATCCGGAAAATTCAAGCCCAACCTTAGCCGAAAATAACGCCGCCCGAACGCTCGTCGCCTCCCACCACTCAGTCACTCACCCAAGTCATGACCCTCAACTTTATGGTGAGGCGGCCTTATGTGCAAGTCTCTAAGCGCTCGATTTGACGCGTTTCGGCGTGGTCGCCTAACCCAAGTCAAGCTGACAAACTTCACCATAGTTACGATGATCCGGAAAATCTCAGCCCAACGTTAGCCGAAAACTACGCTGCCTAAACGCTCATCGCCTATCCCACTCAGTCACCCACCCAAGTCACGCCCCTCGACTTAATATAGGGACCGCCTGACATGCCTCATACGCAGCAACTCAAGAGACAATTTCACACCCATTTACCCAATCAAAAAAGCACCATCCCACCACCCCAATTGTCAACTTCCATGACAACCAAAACCAACCAAACACCTTTTCAACCGCCACCTGACAACTATCTTAACAACACCTAAATTTAATCTAAACCAACCGAATTTCCCTAACCAAACCAAAAATTTAAAAAAATTTTTACCCCAAAAATCAGTCATCACTCACCCGCTACTAACCCCGCCATCATCAACTCAACCCAACCTTTTCCCGTTTGCATTTTACCCCCATCACCCAGCACTCTCCGAAATTTGACATATCAATTTCATAGCACATCGGGTATACTAGGAAACAACACAAACAGTCCTGTATGTCTTAAAAATGGACTGAAATCAATACGAAGGATGGATTAGCATGCCTCAGAAAATGATCGATATGCGTGGGCAACGCATCGGTCGCTTAACCGTTTTAAGCCGGGCCGTAAATTACCCAACGGCAATATTACCTGGAACTGTCACTGTGATTGTGGTAACAGCTGTGTGGTTGATGGTCACCAATTGCGGACCAAGAAAACCCTGAGCTGCGGCTGTATCCGCAAGCAACGGTCGCGTCAAATGATCCGGGAAAACCCAGCTACTCGTAAATACATCGGTAACTGGGAAGTGCTTCAAAAAACGTGGCACCCTAAGTCCGATGAGCGACGGGCGAACAACAAGAGTGGGGTCACTGGTGTGAGTTACGATCAAGCGCAGGATCGCTGGATCGCCCGGTTATACTTCAATGGTCGGTACGTCTTAAACCGGACGTTTACCGATAAGAGCGACGCCGTTGAAGCCCGGAAGGAAGCTGAGAAGCGGTACCTGTAAACCGCTGATCAAGATAACCGCCGTTGTTTGATTGCAACCGGTTGTTTTTCAACTGAAATCATAAAAAAGGTTCAGACCGTAACTGGTCTGAACCTTTTTTATTGGTTGCCTTAATGCGGACAACTAATCACGTTCAACATTTTTCACGATTACGGACATCGTCCCATCCGGATTGGTCCGAAATTCAATCACGTCTTTGTTCTTCAACAGTTCAACCGGTACCGTCATTTCAATGCCGTTACCCAGCTTGATTTTTTGCTTTTGGTACTTCTTCTCAAAAATCGGTGCGTTAGGTACCGGCACCGTTTCAGCAACGCCGCGTTCTTTCAACGTTGCCTTAAATTCTTCCTTCGCAACCGGATTATCCGGGAAAACCGCCTCAGCAACATAATTGCTATCGATCGTTTCATCCTTCTTGATACTATCATGAACGGCCTTTCGCGTTTCTGGTGCGGTTAGCACATCAGTTTCAGTGTATTTTTTCGTCGTTTCTTGCACCGTTTTTTCGATGATTTTAATCTCTTCTGACACCTTTTTAACGGCCGGAATCTTTAGAATATTTGCGCAAACTCCAGTCCTCACCATTGTTGTCATACTTCTTCGACCGAACCCGAATCGTGTTACCAATCACTAAAAAGCCATCGTTGATCGTTTGAACTGGTGACGGCAAAATGGTTTTATTCTGAATGATCGTGTTGACCAACACATCATCTTGGTACTCGATGGTGTGTAAATACTTCGCGTTGTAGTCCAACTTCACCATCCCGGTCAGCTCGGCCAGATCATCGTTCTCAACCCGGAAAAACAGCAGATCACCGCCACCGATTTTTTCAGCACCCTTAATTGCTTCAAAAAAAGCCAAACTAAGTTCAGTCGTTTGGTCCATAAAACTAGCCGGATCATCAACCAATGACTTAACGATTGGACAGTCATCAAGGGCCGTTTCCGTGTACTCCGAATTCACAAATTTTTGGACGACCTTTTGCAGATACTCCTCAACGACAACATCGTTGGGGTCCATATCCTTGTGGGATAAGACCACGTTACCCGAATCCTTATCCAAAACGTGAACCACTGCCGTTAATATTCTCATCTGAAGCCACCTACTCTACTTTTTATGTTGCCTATTCTCTATATCATATCAAAAAAGTATCCGTGACAACCTGTAATGCCGACCGGATACTTTTTAAACTTAAGCTAAATCAACGCCACCATCAACTGCTAGTACTTGTCCAGTTACGAACTGATTTTGCATCAGGTAGAGATAAGCTGACGCAACTTCCGCTGGCTTAGCGACCCGTTTCAACGGTACGTTTGCCGCAAACGCATTGGTCTGTTCTGCAACCTCATCGTCGGACAACTCTCGCCACAAACCAGTTGGCGTCCAAGTTGGCGATACAGCGTTAACCCGTTTGTCGGGCGCTAACTCAACGGCTAGCCCCTGTACCATCAAATTGATTGCTTGGTTACCAACAATTGCGCCAGATGCCGTCGCGGGACTGCCACCCGAACCCGAGGTAAACGTTAAGCTCCCGCCGGCATTTAAATACCGACTAGCAACCTGCGCAATTTTCAGGTTATCAAAGAACTTCGCCTCAATTGCCGCCCGAATATCCGCCACCGAATTAGCTAAAAAACCGCCACCTAGGGCACCACCCAGCATCGACACCACGTGGTCAAACCGCTCGTTCGTTTCAAAGAACGCCGTTAGCGTTTTAACATCACTCGCATTAAACTGCGCCGTTTCAAGAATGCCTTCTGGTTGCGCTACGATAATTGCTTGTTGGGCCTTCATCAATCGGTCAGCGTGCCGACCAACAATCGTCACTTCGGCCCCAGCCGCCAACGCCTGTTGGGCAACTTGTAGTCCGAACCCAGACGTGCCACCAAGAATCAACACCCGTTGCTGCGCTAAACTCAACTCATCATTTCCCTTCAGTCAAATTAATGTAGTACGTTAAGATCTCTTGAAATTGTTCAATTGTTTCATCATCAAACGTTGCGCGAATTTTGCGGTCTTGACCTTGCATGTAATCTTGAATGATCCGCTCCATCTCACGAGCCTTCGCCGTTAACGTCACTTCTTTTTGACGACCATCAGTCACCGCTTTTTGTCGCTTCACCAAGCCCTTTTTATCCATTCGTTGCAATAGCAGGGTCATCGTTGAGCGTTGCACGTTAAATTCGCGTTCCAAATCCCGCTGAATCACCACGTGACTTCCTTGCCGACTCAAATAATCGATCACTGACATCTGCATACTGGTTAACCCATACTGACCAGCAAACTGGTCGAAGTTATAGATCAATTGATTGGCTGCTTTCCGTAATAAGCGCCCCGTGTCACTTGCTTCCATTTATTATTCGCTCCTTGCCTCTCAGTTGGCAGGCCGTTGTTCGTTCCTCACCAAATCGTTAGTGAGGTAACAGTTTAAAGCTAGCATGGTTCTTGCGGAAAATCAAGAATTACCGTGCGACTTAACCTTTTCTGCGACTTTTAACGATTACTGTCGTTTGTGTCCAGCGATAGTGTGCGGAGCGAGACGGGTTGAGAGCGGTGTGTAGGGGCACTTCGGTGAAAGCGCCCGGGCCTGGCGGTTTTATCGATGTGCCCCTACATGCAGCTCTCAGTCTCGCGCAGCACCATTCGGCGTGGTGGCCAGAAAGCGCGTGGTTGACAAGTTTCCATAACTTCAGGAACCCTAGAAATGACAGTTTAAGTGACGCCGAATTTTGTAGCCTGAGAGCGCTGATTTTTATGCGGCTTTGGCGAGCGAAGCGATGACAAACAGCCTTCACCCAAAATCCACCCAATGCTTACGCCGGACACAAGCGTAACAAAAAAAGAAACGCTGCAATCATCGCAACGTTCCACGTTAATCTACTTCAATTTAGCCTGTGCCGCTTTCGGTACTTGTGACCAGCTGACACGTTCGTAGCTCTTAACACCCTTAGCCGGTGACCAGAGTACTTTCACGTAGTGGCCCTTCGTGAATTTGACACCAGTCATTGAGTTGACTGATAATTTTTTGGCGCTACCGTTCTTGTCGTAGCCGGTCATGTTATAGGTGTAACTCTTGCCCATAACGGTGCCGTCCTTTTGCTTTTGCAAGTAGGTATGACTGATATTACCAACCTGTGCGTAGTAGCTACGGCCGTAGTTTTGAATGCCGTACAGGGCACCGCCGATACCGACGAGCACCACGATAATCCCTACAAGCCACCAAAGTCCCTTCTTCATCCTAACGTCCTCCAATTAATTTTCAACTAGTGCTAACCCATCTTCGTCCTGAATCGTAATGTGACTTCGACCACTTTGACTGATCAGGCCCTGCTTTGAAAATTGGCTGAGCTTGCGACTGATCGTTTCTGGTGAGGTTCCA
This sequence comes from Secundilactobacillus similis DSM 23365 = JCM 2765, assembly GCF_001311075.1. Taxonomy (GTDB): domain Bacteria; phylum Bacillota; class Bacilli; order Lactobacillales; family Lactobacillaceae; genus Secundilactobacillus; species Secundilactobacillus similis. Next base: position 7,350 of record NZ_BBAD01000014.1, on the reverse strand, counting down.
AGATACAGGGCCAGATCCTTTTTTTGGAGTGGCAGGTCAAATGACGCCGTGCCAATTTCGGAACTGGTTTCAACGAGGTAGTTTGCTAGGCGTTCACCGACACTGGTGGTAAGCGTGGCAGCTGCTTGCGCCTCCAAGTCAGCCACCCGTTTGCCCAACGCGTTCAACATATTCAGCGCAACGGCTGGTGATTGTTGCACGAGCTGTTGGAAATCCTGCCGGGTGATCAAGCACATTTGAGAATCGACCAACGCTTGGGCACTGGTCTGCCGGTCGGTTTCTTCAAACAACACTGATTCACCGTCAAAGTCGCCTGGTTGTAATAGCCGGATCAACTGTTCCCGACCGCTAGCCGTACTCTGCGTCACTTTGACCTGACCATGGGCTAAAATCACCAACGAATCCGCATGATCACCCGCTAAAAAGACAAACTCACCCTTCGCAACGTGCCGTTCCTGAACTAACTCCGCAACGGCTGACACCGTGGCGTGATCAAGATCTTGGAAAATCGGCACTAACTGAACACACGCAATTGCATCATGATGACCTAACATGTTAAACCCCTCCTCGGATGGTTTCACTACTATCAATCTATCATAGTTTAGCGTAACAGGCCAGTCCGCTGATTGCCTTGACATAAGTCAAGTTGAACCTGAAAAATTCAGCGGTTTTTGCCATGAAATTTTTAGATTTTTTTGCTAAAAAGTCGTGTAAAATTTGAACCGCTGGGTATTTTAATCAACCGAACCAATTCAACGATCTCAGGGCTTGGTTTTGCCCATTAAACCACTTATAATGACAAGTGATTATTGCCTAAATATCACCAAATAGCAAGCAACTTGCACTTATTTAATTAGATCTTCAAGGGGGCCTTTTTATTGACCGAACCAATTATTCGTTTAGACCACATTGTGAAGCGTTACGGGGACACTGAGATTCTCAAGGGCATCGACATTACACTTGAACAGGGGAAGTTCTACACCCTGCTCGGTCCTTCCGGCTGTGGTAAAACAACCATTCTACGCATCATCGCTGGCTTTACTGACGCAACTGAGGGTACGATTTTATTTGACGGCAAAGCCATCAATAACCTGCCCGCTAACCAACGTAAAGTTAACACCGTCTTCCAAGACTATGCGTTATTCCCGCACATGAACGTGCACGATAACGTGGCGTTTGGACTACGGCTTCAAAAATCAATCAGTAAGGCTGACATCAACCAACGCGTTAACGAAGCCCTCGCATCCGTTCGCCTCACCGACTACGGCTCTCGCCAAATCAGTGAACTTTCTGGCGGCCAAAAGCAACGGGTCGCCATCGCCCGTGCCATTGTCATGAAACCGCGGATGTTACTGTTGGATGAACCCCTTTCTGCGTTGGATGCCAAACTCCGTCGAGACATGCAGTACGAACTACGTGATCTGCAACAACGACTTGGTATCACCTTCCTTTTCGTCACCCACGACCAAGAAGAAGCCCTTGCCATGAGTGATGAAATTTTCGTCATGAATAACGGTAACGTCCTCCAAAGCGGGACGCCAGTGGATATTTACGATGAACCGATCAACCACTTCGTTGCCGACTTCATCGGCGAAAGTAACATTTTGACGGGGACCATGATCAAGGATTACGAAGTGGCGTTCGTCGGTAAGCATTTTGAATGTGCCGATGCTGGGATGAAACCTAACGAACCAGTCGAAGTCGTTTTACGGCCTGAAGACCTCGATATCACCACGCCTGATCAAGGTAAGTTGACCGTCACCATCGACAGCCAGCTCTTCCGGGGCGACTACCACGAAATCGTGGCCTACGATGACGACCACAACGAATGGCTGATTCACTCGATCAATCCGGCCAAAGACGGCGAAGTGGTCGGTCTGACCTTCGAACCCTATGACATCCACGTTATGCGACTTCACGAAACCGAAGCCGACTTCGACGCCCGGTTGGAAAGCTACGATGATGAGGAGGTCGCGCAATGAATCGTCGGCAATTTGCTAACTGGTCCTACTACGTACCTTACGGGCTCTGGATTGGCCTGTTCGTTTTGGCGCCAGTCGGCCTGATCATCTACCAATCCTTTTTAAGTTTAAATCACCACTTTACCCTGGCCAATTACCAGACCTACTTTGAATCGAAAACCTACCTGATGATGACCGTGAACTCACTGTGGTGGGCCTTCTTGATCACCGCATTTACGCTGTTGATCAGCTATCCCGCGGCTTACTACATTCACCAACTCAAGCACCGGCAACTCTGGCTGTTGCTGACGATTCTGCCCACTTGGATCAACTTGCTGCTGAAGGCCTACGCGTTCATTGGCATTTTCAGTCAGTCCGGGGTGGTGAATCAGTTCCTTCAGGTATTTGGCATCGGCCCCAACAGATTTTGTTTACGAACTTTAGCTTCGTGTTCGTGGCCACTTATATTCAGATTCCGTTCATGATTTTACCGATTTATAACGCGTTGGACGATTTAAATCCTTCCTATATAAACGCCAGTCACGATTTAGGCGCCACTGGTTGGCAAACCTTCTCAAAGGTTATCTGGCCACTGACCCTGCCCGGCGTTAAGGCTGGCGTCCAATCGGTGTTCATTCCCTCACTCTCGCTCTTCATGTTGACTCGCCTGATTGGTGGTAACAAAGTCATCACTTTAGGGACGGCGATTGAAGAACACTTTCTGACTACTATGAACTGGGGCATGGGCTCCACGATTGGCGTCGTGTTGATCATCGCCATGGTTGTCATCATGATTTTAACTGGTGACCGGAAACTCGAAGGGCGGGTGACACGATGACCCGCTTAAAATCATTTAAATGGTCGCGACTCTACTTGACGTTAGTTTTCATCATGTTGTACGCGCCGATTATTTTTCTAGTCGTTTACTCCTTCAACAGCGGTCAAACTATGGACACTTTCAGGGCTTTACCCTCGCCCACTACGGCGAATTATTTGCGGACCGGCGCCTGATCGCTATTGTATTAGAAACGTTGGTGATTGCGCTATTGTCAGCGTTAATGGCCACCGCCATTGGGACACTGGGTGCGTTATGGATCCATCAAACGAGCCGGCCGGTATTTAAAAATACCCTGCTATCCCTCAACAACATCCTGATCGTGTCACCGGACGTCATCATCGGGGCCAGCTTCCTGATTTTCTTCACAACGTTGAGCATTCCACTTGGATTTACTTCCGTGTTGCTCAGTCACATGGCCTTCTCGATTCCCATTGTGGTACTGATGGTGTTGCCACGTTTAAAGGAACTGAACGGCAGTATGCTGGACGCGGCGGCTGACCTTGGCGCCAACCAAGCACAGATTCTTCGCCACGTCATCGTGCCGTTTATTACGCCGGGGATTTTCTCTGGTTTCTTCATGGCACTGACCTACTCGTTGGATGACTTTGCGGTGACCTTCTTCGTGACGGGGAATGGATTCTCAACGCTCTCCGTTGAAATCTACTCGCGGGCCCGCCAAGGCATTAGTCTGGAGATCAATGCTCTGTCCGGCCTACTCTTCATCCTGACCCTAGCGTTGATCGTTGGCTACTACTTCGTTCAACAGTCGGCAACCAAGGCCAAACGACGGGAGGCGCGCTGATGAAACGATTAATGACCCTCGCCATTTTAATTTTGGCAACTTGTGGCCTGTTGGGCTTTTCGGCCAACCGACTCCTTGCCAGCGACAACACCGGTGGCGGTGACAACGTGTTAAACCTTTACAACTGGGGCGACTATATTGATCCCGCTTTGATTACTAAATTCCAGAAGCAAACCGGCATTCACGTGAACGTGGAAACCTTTGACAGTAACGAAGCCATGTTCACGAAGATCAAGCAAGGTGGTACCAGTTATGATCTGACTGTTCCCAGCGACTATATGATTGAAAAACTTCGAGCAGCGCATTTGTTGAAACCGTTGGACAAATCCCGGTTGACCGGTCTCAACAACTTTGATCCGCGGTTAATGAATCTGGATTTCGACCCCGACAACCGCTACTCAATTCCTTATTTCTGGGGAACGTTAGGCATCGTTTATAACGATAAAATGGTCAAACCAGGCAGTCTGCAACATTGGAACCAGCTCTGGTCACCCAAGTACCGCAACCAGATCATGTTGGTGGATTCGGCGCGCGACATCATGGGTTTTGCGTTGGCCTCCAACGGTGATTCAATGAATACGACCAGCTCGGCACAATTGCTGGCCGCTAAGAATAAGTTGAATCGACTGAGTCCAAACGTGAAGGCCGTTGTTGCCGACGAAATCAAGATGTACATGGCCGAAAACGAAGCCGCCATCGCGGTGGACTGGTCGGGTGAAGCGGCCGAAATGATGGCCAACAATTCGCATTTGCACTATGTGGTCCCAACGGAAGGCAGCAACCTCTGGTTCGACAACCTAGTGATTCCCAAAACGGCCAAGCACTATAAAGCGATTTACGCCTTCCTCAACTTCATGATGCAACCAAAAAACGCAGCCCAAAACGCAACCTACGTGGGCTACGCGACCCCAAATAAAAAAGCGCAGGACCTTTTACCAAAATCAGTCCGAAGCGACCCACAATTCTATCCAAACGACCAAACCATGGCGCATCTGCAGATTTATAAAAACCTGTCGCCGGTGATGGTTGGGAAGTATAATGATTTGTATTTGGAGTTTAAGATGCATCATTAGAGAGCGGAGCAAAGCGTTTAAAGACTGGAGCATAAGGCCCTCCCAGCATAACCCCCGGTTTTGGGGGTTGTGCTGGGAGGGCCTTATGTGCAAGTCTTTGCTTTGCGGAGTTCGTTTCGGCGCAGGCTAATCAAGGCGGTAATCTAAATTGGCTTCATAATGATGCCATTCATTGCCAACTACAGCCTAAGTGGCGCCGAAAATATGTAATCGCAATGCGCGTCGCCAGTAATACTCAGTAAATTTAAAGCGCTACGTCAAGACACTGCTCCTGACAACTGGTTTTCGGCTTGGGTGAGACTGATATTTCTTGGGGTTCCATTTACTTTTAGAAATCGCCAACTTTCCCACCTTCCGGCCACCACGCCGAAACGCTTAAAATAAAACAGAGACTTGCACATAGGCCCCGCTCACCACAAGTCCCAAAGCCCGGGACTTCTGGCGAGCGGGGCTTATGCTCCAGTCTCTAACCGTTTTATTTTAAGCTCTAATTATTCTCCCAATCATCAAAATCCCTCAAATGCGCCCCAAGATACGAAATCGCCTCTTGCGTCAACGCATCCGCGCGTTTTTGACGTTGATCTGGGTCATCGTCACCAAAGTAGTCGGCAATAAAGCCTTCGCCAACCGCTTCAAAGACTTGCTGGCGCGCATTACCGTTATCTTTGAACAGGTCATCTAACCCCTTCAAATCCTGCTTAGCTGCGTTGTAAATCACCTCAGCTAAATCCGCTCGCTTACCTAGCTTTTGCGCGCCGTAAGCAATCAGAAAATCATTCATATCAATAATGACACCTTGTTTTACGTTTCGTTCAGACCGTTTCAATCCAATCACCTCTCCAGTCTATTTTAGACTTGAAGGTGATTTTGTTTAGCATTTTGATCACCTAAATTTAACCCAGCACAAATGCAAATAGTCCCGCAACCTCCGGTATGAGAAGTTGTGGGACTATTTAATCATTAATCAACTATTTCAACGACTTATTCTTCGCCCCAAACGCTGTTAGCAATCTTACGAACCAGCGCGATTTTTTCCCATTGTTGGGCTTCGGTCAAAATGTTTCCTTCTTCAGTTGACGCAAAGCCACATTGGGTGCTCAAGCAGAGGCGGTCCAATGGCACGTATTTGCCAGCTTCGTGAATCCGGTCGATGATGGCTTGTGGGTCTTCCAACTTGCCATCCTTTGACGTAATTAGGCCTAAAACAACTAATTTGTCAGTCGCAACCTTCTTCAATGGTTCAAAACCACCGGCGCGTTCGCTGTCATATTCCAAGAAGTATGCCGAGACGTTTTCCTTCGTGAATAGTGGTTCAGCAACTGATTCGTAACCACCAGCAGAAGCCCAAGTTGAGTGATAGTTACCACGGCAAATGTGGGTGTTAACCGTCAAATCAGCTGGTAAATCAGCGATGGCCTTGTTGTTGACCGTCACGTATTGTAACTTCAAAATATCTAACTGTTCTTCTTCAGGGGTTGGATCGCCAGGGCGAGCGCCATCATGGCGACTCACTAACATGCCCCACGTACAGTCATCCAATTGCACATTGCGACAACCAGCAGCGTACAAGTCCAAAATCACTTTGTGGTAGGCCTTAGCGATGCCTTCGATCAATTCGTCATCCGTTGCGTAAACGGCTTGGGTAGCCTTCAAGTTTTCAGGACGTTGTAATTCTGCTAAGAATTGCGCAGGCGCTGGAATCGTTTGCTTCACTAGCACGTTGTCGCTAGCATGCTTTTGGGTGAATTTGAAATGCTCAACGAATGGATGGTCTTCGCCACTCAGTTCACCAGTTAAGCGCGCACTTTCAGCCGTGTTTCTTCGGCATGAAAGGCGTACCCACTATCAAGGTCAACCTTTTCAACCCCTTGTAAGCCCCAGAAAAAGTCTAAATGCCACCAGCTCCGCCGAAATTCGCCATCGGTTACGGCCTTCAACCCAGCCTTTTCTTCTTGGTGTAACAGTTCAATAATGGATTGATCTTCAACTAGCTTTAATTCAGCAGCGTTGATCTCGTTGTTGGCAAATTGTTGCCGGGCATGCTTCAATGATTCAGGCCGTAAGAAACTGCCGACCACGTCGTACCGGAATGGTGATGTTGTTCGTTTCGTGTATTCAACTGCTGTTTGTTCGCTCATAATGTGTAATCCCCTTTAATTAGAAATCTATCCGTTAGTTTTAATTTTTTAATGAACGTTCATTTGCTGGCACTTGTTGACGAAAAAAGCTTTCGCCCCTACACCGACTGACTCGGTTATAGGGGCGAAAGCTCGCGTTACCACCCTAGTTCGTACTGGCTTCACAGCCAACACCTCGAGGTACCTGTTGATACCCGGCCAGTTATCGGTGGCTACCGGAAATTAAGCGTGAACCTAACTTCTGCTCTGAGCTCATCTTCGTAATGGTTGCGGCTATCGTGTTCCACTATCACGACTCCCTTGTAAACCGCTCGCACTACTACTCTTCTCATCAACGCAATTAAAAACGTTCATTAAATTTAAGTTAGATTATAATCGGGCTTTCTCATATTGTCAAGAGTGGATTATTTTTTGCTGACGCGTGTGTCCAGCGTAAGCATTGGGTGGATTTTGGGTGAAGGCTGTTTGTCATCGCTTCGCTCGCCAAAGCCGCATAAAAATCAGCGCTCTCAGGCTACAAAATTCGGCGTCACTTAAA
>NZ_BBAD01000013.1 GCF_001311075.1 Secundilactobacillus similis DSM 23365 = JCM 2765 | reverse complement strand
TGACAAACAGCCGACACCCAAATCGCACCCAACACTTACGCTGGACACAAGCGACAGTAAAAAAATGGAACGAATGATGAGCACTAGCGTTTTTTTGAGGGGGGACGCAAAATGGCAACAAAAAAGGTTCAAATCGCTGATATATCAACGATTTGAACCACAATTATCACCCGCACGGGGATTCGATTACCTTACATTTACCCCTTATAATCGGCGCCATACCGGCATTCTTGCCATTCGGTAAAACGGATGGTGCAAACTATATTAAGAAGTTGTTTTCTAATAGGACTATAATTGGATTTAATTTCGCTATTTTTCGAAGCCTTCACTCATTAATTTCATGGCCAACTGATCGGACGTTCCGTTCGTTTTTTCTATCAAGTGAACGTAGGTGTTGATCGTTGTCTCGAGTTTTCGATGCCGCAGTCGATGCTGAACGTAAGGCAATACGCTTCCGTTTTGGATCAGCACGCTGGCATGAGTATGGCGCATCGCATGGCTCGTAACCTCCTTTATTTTAAGCTTATGGCACATACGTTGCAAGGCCCGGTTAACGCCATCGTTAGTCAGGATGCTGCTGAACTTACTAAAGAAAACTAGTTGGCGTGGATTTACCTCCTCATAGCTCGTTGGGCGGTCAGCAAAGTAATCTATAGCCTGTTGGTGTAAACTGTGCATAAAGTCGCAGAATGGGGCTGGTATGGTCACTTTACCGTCTGCTTGACCGTTACCCTTGGTTTTGGTGAAGCTTTGCGTCTTAGGCGACCATTGGCGGCAGATATTGACGATGCCGTTGTCCAAGTCGAGGTTATCCCACGTCATACCCGCAGCCTCCTCGAATCGGCAACCGGTTTCTAACTGAAACAGCAGCATGCAGCTCGACATGTGCTCAAAGTCGGCGTGGTCGATCAAGTAACGACGCAGAACATGATAGTCATCGAGATCTAAAAATTTAGCCTCCACGGGGGCGGGATCATCACCAGTAATCACGACCCGGAAAGTAAAGTCCCGATTGATGACGTTATCGGCGAGCGCGTTTTGCACCGCTGACCTGATCTGCTGATTCGTTTTCCGCGAAGTCGCTATCCCGTGGTTTTTTCCAAACTCGTTCATGAATTTCTGATAGTCGTCTTTACGGACGTCAGCCAGCTTGGTCGCTCCGAAATAGTTGGTTAAGTGCTTAAGAGAGAGTAAATACATGTCGTTTGTGTGTTTGCTAACACTGTCGGTCTTATACACCGCAATCCAGTTTTCAAAGTAGCCAGCGAACGTCACGTTACGTTTAGTGAGGTCGGCACCATTATCGAGATCAACTCGCATACGACTCTCCCACGATGCTGCTTCGCCTTTACGTTTAAAGGTGCGGGTCTTTTGGCGGTATTTGACGCCATCTCGGTAGTTGACTCGTACCTGGTATTGGCCATCTGGTGTTTTAGTGATACTCATGAGATTCCTCCTTTATCAAAGTTGGGTGGTTAATTTGATGATTGACGGCTAAATCGACTACTTTTCGATTGATTAGTTGAATGACCATCAAGTTTTTATGTTGAGTTTTCCAAACGTATGTTCTTTTAACGTGTTAAAGAAAAGCCCTGATGAAGGGCCTTAATTATTGATTAATGATTTATCATTAGGTTCATGATGTAGCTAAGAATTCCAACTCCAGCGCTTACAACGGTGATTGTAGTAGCAATTAACCAAACTTTTTGGTTGGCAAATTTGGTATCGATGTTTGATGATAGTTTGTCAATTTTTCCCGAAAGGTCGCTAATACTGCTGTTAAGTTCATTTTTGGTATCTTTAATGCTACCTGTAAGTTCTAATTTTGATTCTTTAATTTCGTGGCGTAAGTTATCTTCAACGTGGTTCAATTCTTCGTGAGTGACATATTCTGACATGTTTCCACCTCCAGAGGATCCTTTGTTACTATTATGTGAGGCGGAACTACTTAATTCAACTATATCGTCTAAATTATCCTTTTGAGATGACCTGTAGGAGGCGTTTCGTTGATCATACCGTGTCTGAAAATCGAGTATTGGCGCCATCTTAATTATCCTCCACGGTATAAGCGTTGAAGTAGGTGACTTGTAAATCTATAGCCTGATTGTTAGAATCCTGAATTGCTACTGTTATTTTATAGGTATCGTCTTGTAATCCTGGCAGAAATGGAGAGTGATAAATTGGCATAGAGCCATAACCATCTTTTGCATGTTCATCTGCTAAGCGCATTGGACCGGCAAGTCTTTTGTAGATTACACCCCCGTTAGAATCAGTAATTAGAATGAACTGATAATACGTAGTACGGGATTTAATATTAAAGTTTTCCCAGTGCAGTGTAATTTGTGTCCCCTTAGGGTCATTAGAGATAGGTATATTTGTAGCAGGTCGGTGAGTCTCGTCATTTTCAATGTATAAATAAGCTACTTTCTCTATTACCATTTGCAATTTACACTCCCTTATTTAGTGAATGCCTTCCCGGAACCAGCTGGTACCTGATCCACGTTCGACGGCGTAAGTGTAGTATGAGTTAGAGTTGAATACGCCGCTTTCAACCATCCAGTCATAACTGGCAGCATGGTGAACCTTCAAATGATGACCAGGATAGACCTTATACTTCTTGACCATATAGCTTTTATAGCGAGGGTAGGCATTGTATATTTTAGCAATGTAGGTCGTTTTACGAACCGTCACCCAGTGTGGCCGTTCCCAATAAAAGAAGCTGTGAGCTGATGCTGTTTCTGTGGTAGCTGCTAGGCCAGCACCCAGTGATAGGGCAGTGACGCCCAACGTTACGATATTTTTTAATTTCATAATAAAATCTCCCTACAAGATTGAATTGAATACGACAAAAAAGAGGACGCATATAGCGTCCCCATACCAGTGATAGTGCTATCAAAATGTGATTGATGAAATCAATCCACCAGGGTGACCCGTAGACCACCAAATTACAATTACATGATAGAGGACGTATATTTATTTGTCAAGAAGATGTTGCACAATCTGTTGGTCTATTAAATCCATGTCATCTGAAGGCAAGGTCATTCTTCCCAGAGCGTCAAATTTGTGATGTGGTTTTTGAATACGATATTTTGAAATGGTAGCAACATTATCAATTTTGAAATAAGAGATCTTTTCTAAATCGAGAAGTTGTTTTTTAAGTTCGCTTTTAATCAAATTCGTTTCCTCACGATATTGGTTAAAGCGTTCTAACATTCTCTGCTCTGTTTTGGAGTGTCCGTGGTTATTTCGCTTTTCTTCGCTTACGGCAAATAAGTCAAATATCGTGTCGGGAGTGACTGGTTGAAAATTTTTGGAGTGAACTAATCCAGTTACTGCGTACCATTCACCAAGCACTTTTGTAAGACCAGTTGGTAGGGGAATATTGAAAGCTCCTTCTTTAGAGGTTAAAGGAACGACTGTCACTTTTGCACTAACTGGATTATCATGTTTGTTTAAGATTATTCCGTAGTGTGGGCCTGACAGTTCAGCACCAACGTTTAAACCGAAATCTACGTAAACAACGGTTCCACGATGATAAGTGAGATATTGTTTTTCATCATTGCGTGTATTCCAATCGTTGAGTAAATTATCAGCGAAAATATTTAGTGAATCATTAACCTTCACTCCCTTAAAACGATTATGGGAGTGAGTAATTAGCTTTTTTAGCTTATCAAAAAGTTGTTGGGTTTTTGTTTGAGTCATCGCACGCCTCCTTAAATATTAAATCTACTTATCATTCCAATTTCCAATGTGAGTACTGTAATTTAATTTTATGAGTAAAATTACTTGGAATTTAAACGTGCAAATATAAAAATGCTGTACAGATTACCATTAAAAATATTCCTACTGATAATTTCATTATGCCTATTGATGTCAGAAACAGTGCTAGGAGACAGCCACAGCCAGAATTTATACCGGGTTCATAATCACTTTTGGGTTTTGGTTGAGGTCTCATTTCGAAGTGATTTTCGACATATTTCGAAGATCTTTCAATTTCCTTCATCGTCGGAAAATCTTGCTGTTGATCGTAATTTTGTTTAAATCTCTTATCAGTTTTTTGATGGGGTAGATGGTGCGAAGTATTGATGGATGATTTTGTAGTTTTGTGGTAAATCTGATTGTATAGGGTATGTTGGGGATTTTTAATAGCCCCGAATCCCTTCCTTCCATATAAAGGATTTATTGCACGACGAAGCTTGCGATTTAAATTACCAGTAGTTCGAGCCTTAAAAGACTTTGATATATTGGGTTTTCGATATCCAAACTTCACAATTACCATCCCTTACATATTAAATCTACTTATCATTCCAACTATTGAATCTATTTCACAAGTATTTACCAGCTAATCCCCGATTGTAGGGAATCCGTACGCGTGTACTAAGTCGAAGTAGTTACTAGGCAAACAACCATTTTCTTCTATGTAGAATTGACTTAGCAGCGTAACGGCAAACTTATCTGACTGATTCTCCAGTTGACCGCGCCAGTGACCGTTACTCGTGTAGAGCGCAGCCATACCTTCGTGCTCGATGGCGTGGCATAACTCGTGGGCCATTACGAAGTAACGTTGGGGTGAGTCTCGGATTTCATCAGATAGAGCAATAGCTGGCTGACCGTCATATTCAAACCGCATTCCCTTAGGTTCATGCACGAACGGGGCGTAGGTTACATCTACGTTGAGTGCTTCTGCGATTTTAAATGGGTCGCAAGTTCCGTAACGGTCGGCGATAGTGTTAACAACTTCTTTAACCATTGAATTATTCATGGGCATCATTCTTTTCTTGCTTCCGCCGCTTCCAGAAGTATCCGACAAGGAACTGCTGAACGGCTTCTTTTGCGTCGGCGTCTAATTCGACGCCTTGGAAGTTCATAGGCTTATTAGTTTCCAAGTACTCGTTGAGATCGGTAATATCTTTCTCAGTGGCCCAAGCGGGTATTGAGTCATCGTTAATCAACGTAAGTCCAGCTGCTTCATATAGCTCTTTACGTGGTACTTTTAATCCCTTTGATAATTTATCCAACGTTTGAGGCTTGGGATTAGAGTCTGCTTTATGATTAATGATTTTTGACAGGTACGCAGCAGAAACTCCAATTTGTAGAGCGGCCTTGCGAATAGACCAGCCATTTTTGTAGATTGACTGTTCAATGAAGTCCCCCAGCCCAGTTTCGTTAATTGACGGCATTCCGGCTCACTTCCTTAACATTTTATATCTATATAATATAACTAACGTTAAGAAAAGAATATAAAAAGTAGTGAAAAAGTGTTGCATGTTTCTAAACGTTGATGTACTATTGAAATGTGGAAGAGAGGTGATAGCGATATGCATGTTACATCTAAGCTAAAAGTGAGAAGCTCATTGGCACTTAAACATAAAATCGCAATGGCTGGATTTACTTCGAAAAAATTAGCTGAGATTGTTGATATTACGCCTAATTACTTAAGCCAGATTGTTCAGGGAAAAGCAAGTCCCAGTCCGATTCGAGCACAAGCAATCATTGATGCATTGAGTGCAAGATTAGGTGAGTCGTTTACAATTGGTGATTTTTTTTTTGATGTTAGTGTTAAGAAAAATGCAACGGATTTTATTTCAGAGTTCGGTTAGGAGGAATACAAAATGAACGAATTAGTAATCATGAAAAATCAGCAGGCAGTAACGAGTAGCTTACAAGTTGCTGAAACATTCGGGAAGCAGCACAAAGATGTTCTCGAAGCTATTAAAGCCAAAATAAATACAGCGGAAAATTCCGCTCTACTCAATCAAATGTTTTCAAAAGGGACTTACAAGGCTCCAACGGCAAAACTAACCCAATGTATTACATGAATCGAGATGGTTTCTCGTTTATTGTCATGGGATTTACCGGACATAAAGCCGACAGTTTCAAATTAGAATATATCAGTGCATTCAATCAGCTAGAGAAGGCCGTTAAAGAGCAGTCAAAAGATTCCTACATGATTGAAGACCCAGTGAAGCGTGCGCAACGGTGGATTGAGGAACGTAAAGCTTATGATAAGGCGGCAGTTAAGGCTGACTACTTCGACAAGCAAATGCACAATCCTGGATTACTAACTGCCACGGTTATTGCGAAAGAATACGGGAAATCAGCAGTCTGGCTGAACCGCTACCTTGAGAAGTTGGGAGTTGTATACCGCCAAGGTAAAAACTGGATTATCAGACAAAAGTATGCTGGCAAAGGATACATGGGTTATGACAATTGGTCGGACGAAAGTAACAAGCACGTACGCCCATTACTCAAGTGGACGCAACGCGGTAAGAAGTTCATCTACGACTTGTTAGCTCAAAACGGTATTTTACCGGTCATCGAACTGATGCAGGTTCAACAGACCGACTTGCTGGAAGGAGGCTACTAGCGTGGAAGTTTCAATCGAAGAATTGAACTACTTGGTTGATATGCGTGCCAAGGAGTTAATCAAGCAACAGGCAACTCCGAAGGTGCCGTCACCGTGGAGCAAGTTCAGCAACGAAATCGACATGGACTTAGCTGATTGGGATCCACACGAAGCCTACTCCATCAAAACGGCGTTCTGCACGATTATCAGATGTGCGTTAGGCGCTAGTCGAGTGGTGAACCTAAACGAAGCCGAGGTTGAACAGGCAAGGGATATCGTTCACGTCTTGTTGTCGTTGGTTAATTACTGGAATAAGGAGGAAATCAAATGAACGTTAAAAAAATGCCTCTATGCGATATCGGCGCACAAAGACATATTTTAGAGAATGTTATTTCTGAGAAGTATCAGAGGATGACCCAGTGTGAGCGTGAACAAGTTCGTGAAGCAATTGTTCATCGCTCATCTGACGTACACGAGTTCGCACAGAACTTTCTCGACTCTGTAGAAGAGCATTAACTTCGCTGATGTAATTAAGAGAATTCTTTAAGTCACCGAAGTCATTTCTAATTGAGTCAACAAGGAAGTATTTGGTCATAGTTTCTTCCAAGTGTTGACGATTAGTTGAATCTAGTAAATCACCCATATCAGTTCGCCTCCTTAACTGGAATAGCTTAATTATCCCACTAAGCGGGTGAACACACATTAATTAAATAACGAGGAGGTAGCACAATGACACAACCAAATAAGGATGCAGTTTTGAAAATTTTTCTCCAAGAGTTCCCCCGTGAGGACAGGCCAAGGGTGCTAGTTGACGTGCAGATTGCGAAACCAACCGGTGAAAAAGTAGTCGAGCTACTAAAAAAAGAAGGCCTAACATACGACGAAGCGTACGCAAGCCTTCAATACGCCTACAACTTAATCAAGTATGAATCTAACTTTTTGAAGTTGTAGTTGTAATCAACGTGATCGGAGTAAATACAGCGTCTGATTCTGGCATAAGGAATGGCAGTTCCAATTCAGAATTGTAGCCTTTCACGTTGTAAACAAATGGAGTGACTGGATCACCTTCAAGATCGTGTACAAAGTCAAATATTTCTTTGAAGAAAATATCACTTCTTGTGAGATTTAATTCACCGAGATATTGAGTGTGAAATTTTTCCCCTAGTTCGCCAGAAATAAGCTTATAAATCAGATAAGAGTAAGTAATCTCTGTTTCTTTAAACCAATGATACCCGTGATCATTTATCTGTTCTTCAAAGTACTGAATACCACTGGGCATAGTTGAAGACTGATAAAAGTCACCGGTAAAAAGATGGTCTTGATATGAGAACACTAAGTCAAAATGATTGTTCTTCAAATTTCTGGTAAGGGGAAACAATTCGTTAGCTTTGTTAACTAGATATTGAAAGGCTTCCATTTGAGCATGATTCATGATTATCACCTCCTTTCCCAAGTTCTATTATCTCGCTTAGGAAGGGAGAAGTAAAAACTAATAGGAGGATTTACCTAATGAACGAGAAACATCAAGAAGCACTTGAGCAACAATTGCAGTTGCTGTCCGAACAATCGAAAGCGGACGGTGTTGACCCGGTAGAATTGACTAACCTAACTTACGCAATGATTCAAGTGGTAAGTGAATTGGAACAGGCGAATTTCGTACTGACATCAGCACTTAAAACAGAGGAGGACGCGGATGACAGACGATGAGTTTAAGCATGAACTGATTTATCAGTTAGAAGGATTAAACAAAACGCTCTCGGTTATCGCAAGTAACCAAGAGCGTCAAATGAACATCGATGCGCACGAAATAGCCAAAGAAATTCAGGACGATCTTTCTGAATCGTTGAAACGAACTACTGATCAGCTTCGTCTTTCGGATTACTAAAAGCGGCACGTAAAGCTACCATAGCAGCTTGTGCGGATAAGTTAGACATTATTTTAACCATCTAGGAGGCATCCATAGAAAGGAGCAATCATATGACCGAAACAACGGCAGTTGACACCAACAAGTTGATCGAAATGGTTCAGCAGGTTTTACCCAACGCGCGAATCATTACGGATAAAAAAGAGGCTGAAGCGTTTGATAACTTCATGGCCAACACAGAGCAAGCTACTCCACGAATTTGGACGCTCAAAGAGTTCTCAACATTGATTTATGACCAACCTAAGTCCACGAAAAGGGCTACTGCATATCTGTTCAGCCATCGTGATGAACTTGATATCAATCGGCCCGGTGGATTCATTAACTACGATTTAACGCACAACGGTTGGTCGATACCGGCTAAAGAACTGGTTGAGTTTGATACACAGCATCAATATCACTGGAGGTGATCGGCATGATTTCAATGGATATCGCAGGCTTAATCTTAATCATCGGCCTGACTGTCTTCGTGACATGCGTGGTCAAGGATCCAGCCGAGTGGATTGACGACTGGGACGCTCGCCACGAGGTGTGGGACAGTATCAAGCGCTGGTTTTATGAGGCGTACCTCGAATTTAAGGAGGTGATCAAGTAATGACGATCAGTAGCAGATTGATGCCGGACGATATTTCAATTGAAGAATTATTATCAGCGAATATCAGAATGATTATGGGACTCAAAGGTTTTAACAAGAACGAATTGATAATTAAATCTGAGGTATCACGGCCAACGATAACAGTTCTTCTAAGCAATCAGTCCAAAGGAATTCAATTTTCAACGATTGATAAAATAGCCAAAGCATTGGGGGTACAACCTATTGAACTATTTCAAATTAGGTAAAACAAAAAAAGCCCTGGACGGCATTCCAGAGCTAGATAAAAAGTTGTCGTATTCAAATTTTATCACCATTAATTCTACTCCGAAAAGAGGGTGGTGGCAACGGATTCAGAGCAACTTAACGCATTTCGCCAGTCACTCAAAACGGCGTACGACCTCACGGATTGGTTTAACGAGGTCGCTGACGATGATGCAGCCACCGCACGTCGAATTCAAGCGGACTTACGCGACGAACTCAGACGCATCGAATTTTACGGAAAGAAGTTGATTAGACATGCCGAATGAAGATCTATGGTACGCACAGTCCGAGGACGACTATTACCGCCAGCAAGATACTGACCCTGAAGCTGAAGAGGAAGCCTACCAAGAATACGAAGAAGAACAATTCGAGCAGGAGGATGAAAGATGATCAAAACAATCAAGCTGCAGTCAATCAAAAAAGCGGCACTGATTAGTGCCTACACTACCATGATCAAGAAGCTTCAACAACGCATCAACAGCACACCGGTAAGTGATATCCAACAGTTGGAACACGATTTTAGCCAAATGTATCACACACAGGCCCGACTCGCTGAACTCACGCAAGGGGGTGACGATCAATGATCAATCCAGTAGTTGCATTGCAAGTTCCAGAATACGATGTGAAACTCACGCCAGCTCAGATTGAAATTGAAGGTATCGATGGGCTGAAGCGGGCCGTTGACGCCTACTCGCAACGCTACTCAAACATCGTAGTCACAGTTGATACTGAAAAGGATGCCAAAGATACTCGGTCAAAGCTCAATCATTTATCCAAGGCATTGAACGACAAGCGTATCGCAATCCATAAGGAATACGATGTGCCTTACAACCGCTTTGCTGATCAGATTAACGAACTGAAAAGCAAGATCGACGAAACGGTTCAACCAATTAGTGATGCCTTGAAAGAGCTCGATGAACAACAACGTGAAGAGCGCAAAAAAGATGTCGAAACATCGATTGCTGAGATGGCTCCCAATTACGGAGTTGAGATTTCTGAGGTTGAAATCAGTTCTAAATGGTTAACCAAATCGATTAGCAATAAGGCGATTTTAGAAGGTATTGCCGATCAGATGAAACTCATCAAGGCTAAAAAAGATGTGTTGAACGCCAACATTCAAACGGTCACTACTCACGCTGAAACAAAGAAGTTAGACCCGGCTGGTTGGGTCAACATGCTCAAGCAAGGCCAGGATGTTGCTACGGTCAATAAACTGATTGACGAACATGTTGTGGAACTCGATAAGCAGCGCAAACAAAAAGAAGCTGCAATCGCGGAAGCAAAGGCTCACCAAGTGGTTAAGGATAACAAAATTATCAATACAAATACTGGTGAAGTTGAATCCTACGACGTTAACTTGCATATTACTGGCACTCTCAATCAAATGAATATCCTAAAAGATTTTATGGTTGAACAGGGTATCAGATACGAAACGATTTAGAGGTGATAGTCGATGAAGTTTAACAAACACACAGATGAAAACTTCACCATCATTCGAAATGATGTATTGCAAGACAAGAACCTGTCGTGGAAAGCAAAAGGTATTTTCGTTTACCTTTGGTCTCAAAAAGATGATTGGACTTATTACCAGTCTGAGGTTGTAAAGCATGCAAAAGGCGGCCGAGATTCGCTTTCAGCTGGGTTAGATGAGCTTCAAGAATTTGGCTATCTAAGCATTACTCGGAATCGTGATGAAAAAGGTCACCTAAAAGAACCGATTTGGGACTTATACCCCATTCCATCAACGTTTTCACCTAAACCGGAAAATCCTACACAGGGAAAACCTACACAGGGAAACGCGAAACTAACAAGTACTAATAATAACAAGAACTTACTAAAAGAACCTTCTTGTCCTAAATCAAAGATTTACGACGATCAGAGCCCATATTACAAAATGGCTAAAGCTCTATCTAATTTGATTAAGCAAAACGATCCGTCAGCTAAGAAGCATAATTTACAAAAGTGGGCGGATGACATGCGGAAGTTAGTTGAGTTGGATAAGCGAACGGATAAGAACGAAATCTGGGCAGTTATGAATTGGTGCCAGAATGATTCGTTCTGGAGTACCAACATTTTATCAGCAGCAAAGTTTCGTAAGCAGTATCCACAATTGAAACTAAAGATGGCCAAAGAGGAATCCAAAGGGAACCCCCTTGAACCACCAATGAGTGATGAGCCAGAAAACGGCTGAGGAAGCTAAGCGGCTACAGGAGAGAATCGAGGCAGAGAAAGAAAGTTCCGCCAAAGAAAGAGAGGCCGGTTGATGAGTGCTGAAAGAGACCTGATCAGCGTATTGCTGAATCGGCCCGGCAACAAATTCATTATCGACGTTAATCCTGATTGGTTCGCTGACGTTAACCTGCGATGGACGTTTGAGGCAATTAGTGGTTTAGACAATGATCATGTCAATACACTGAATGTTTTTGGCCGAATTAAGCAAAAGCACCCCAAGACGAGTTTGCAACTCACTGATTTAAATAGTATTGCGGGTCAATTCGTGACGGATGCTGGCGTTGACCAATTGGCGATTAATTTGCATCGTTCATATTTAAGTCGAACTTTACATGAGCAAATGGCGCAGTATCAGCGAATTGATACGGATGATTATTTGCAAGCTGTCAGAGAAACGATGGGACTGCTCGACCGATTACAGGTTGTGAGCGACGACGGATCGCTTGGTGGGGCCTTTGACGAGCTGGCTGATGGTATGGAACATAATCGACCAGTTGGAATTAGATCATTACCTAAGTTCGACAAAATGCTTGGTGGCGGGTTATACGGTGGAATGTTGTTGACCATTGGGGCCCGACCTGGAATCGGTAAAACTGCATACTGCCTAAATCTAGCGTATGAGATTGTTCATAATGATCCAGAAGTTGAGGTTGATTATTTTACGTTAGAAATGCCGAAACGAGAAATCGCCAACCGATTGGTCTCTGTCGATACTGGCATTAGCACAGAGGAATTGAAGAAGCCTTATTATCTTAGTCCAACTAAAAAAATGGCAGTTAAGGCAAGCATGAATACGTATCGCAAGTACTGTATTCGTGTATTCGACAAAGTTCCCAACTTAGCCACGGTGTTATCAACGATTAGACGTAACGCATCGAAAAAACCACGAAATAAATACGTGGCGATGGTTGATTACATTGGTTTGATTAAAGTGCCGGGGGATCTACAACCGTATGCAAAAATTGGTGAGGTTACGCGAGAACTCAAAATTATCGCTAATGAATGCAATATTCCAATTGTCGAATTGTCACAGCTTAATCGTGGTATTGAGAGTCGAGTGGATAAGCGCCCGATGCTAAGTGATTTGCGTGAATCAGGTTCTGTTGAACAAGACAGTAACGTAGTCGGGTTCTTATACAAACCAGATGAGAAGCAAGCACCACAAATTGAACGACTAGTGATCGCTAAAAATCGTGATGGTGTCACCGGTGATATTCCGCTGTATTTCAACGGAGCCGGTATGAAGTTTCAAGAAATTAACGAAGATGTTTGACGGGAAGTGATTAGATGACTGATTTCAACGCACGGGTTTTCAAGGATGAGATGACGAAACATAACTACGTTAATTCTCAAGCCGTGCAGGTTTGGACGACTGAGCTGCACGCCACAAACACTTCGTTAATACGTTAAACGCCAGCTTTGAAGTTCATCCCAATCCCGTCACGTTGGATCAGTTGGCCAAAGAAGATAAAGCACGATCCGATTGTGTCGAGATAGCGCTTAAAACAGCCGAAGCGGAAAAGAACCAAGGCTGGGGATATCTTGAAATGGGCCAAGAATACGTCAATAACCTCGTTATGAAGTATCAAGGTGATTTATCTCAATGCACTGAGATCGAGCGTAAAACCATTGATTATATCGAGTCATTAGACGCTAGACGTAAGCAATTGGTTGAAGTTACCAAACAGATTCCAACTAGAAAGGATGGCAAGCAATGAAGTATTACAAAGGCGGCGAGTTTCCGACTCAGCCGGGTATGTATTTTGTTTACGGTGATGGCGGGACTGGAAAGACCAGCTTAGTAAAGCAGTTCAGAGGTCACAAAATCGTGTTCAGCTTTGATTTATCAGCCAATGTTTTGATTGGCGATAAAGATACCGATTTGATGGTGCTTGAACGCTCAGACGTTCCAGTGATTCAAAAACAGGTTCAGGGCATGATTTGGCGAGTGATTGATAAGGGCGATTACGACGTGGTGGTGTTGGACAACGTGACAGCGTTACAAAATTTAGCGTTGGAAAATATCGACAACGCAGCAAAGGATAACCGACAAAATTATCAAAAGTTGCAGTTATGGTTCCGCCAGTTATCACAGTTCTTACGTGAAAGCGGTAAGACGGTCTATGCAACGGCTCACCAGATTGATTTAGGTGATGGTCACTTTGAGGCTGATATGAATCAAAAGACGTTTAACGCTTTTACCAGCATGTTTGACCTAGTCGGCCGCATATATCTAAAGGACGGTCAACGGATGATTGATTTAGATCCTGAGTCTGGGGACCATGCTAAAAATCGGATTGATGAACGCAAGTTGGTCAAAGCCGATGAATTGATTCCACAGCTACACGAGATTAAGCCAACTGAAACCAAAACTAAAAAGGAAGCGTGATCAGAATGAGTTTATTTACAGTTGATAGCAACAATATTTTGGGTGCTAGCGTACAAGAAGCGGGCCGTTACAACGTCAAGGTCGTTAAGGCCGATACTGGGACTACGGGTCGTGGTGATAACAAGATGACAGTGGATTACGAGGTGTTAGACGGCAAATACAAGGGCGGTCAGGTCCGCTACAATGTCATGACTTGGCTTGCTGAGGACAACGATAAGTTGGAAAAGACCATTAAACGATTTAATACCTTTGCCGTAGCAATCGGGGTCAAAGACGGGGCTGGTATCGATTCACTTCAACAGCTTGCTAAAGCTGCGGTGGGTAAAACGCTGACCATCGATGTTGATTGGGGTGAACCGAACAACCGTGGTAACAGCTACCTCCAAGCTTACGGATATCATGTTTTAAGCAGTGAAGCCAGTGAGCCAAACGGTGTAACTCGACCGGGTGCTGATAGCAATCAAGGTGGCAATAGTAATCCATTTGGCAATGGTGGTGGGCAACAATCAGCTAGTCACGCAACCGGTGGAACATTCGGTGGCAATGCGGATTCAATTGACATATCAGATGACGACCTTCCGTTCTAAATTTAACTAAGGATTAAGCTAATTCTACGATAAGTAACACGAACGTTAATTAGTCACAGCAGACAGAGACGAGAGATATGAGACGGTAAGGAGTGATAGTTTGGAACGGGTCAAAGCAGAACGATTGCCAGATGGCAGATATGTAATTGACCCAGGAAAGGTCAATATCGACCACGTAGAGACAATTAACGGTGGCCAGTCTAACGAGGTATGGATTGACTTTGAATTCGCTGACGTGCGCAGAATACGCCCACAACAACGCAAGCTGTTCTTTGCCTTACTAAATGACATCATGGTCTGGTCGGTAACGCCAAAGGACTTTCTAAAGGACCTATTCTACACGCAGTATTCGATTATGTATGACGGTAAAGAAATCAGTTTGTCGAATGGATCGCGGTGTTCTGTGACGGATGGCAATCGTCTGATCGATTTGGCTGTTGATTTTATGTTTGAATGGAACGTTCCGTTCAAGGAGGGATATGAGTTGTTACCACGAAATGAAGAGTATTACCTGTTTGAGTGCTGTCGGCACCGGGTTTGCTGTGTGTGTGGTCGGCGAGCAATTATCCATCATGTCGAGGGTAGTAGAGTTGGAATGGGTGGCGACCGGACGAAAGTTGACCATACGAAGCGCCGAGTTCTTGCTTTGTGCGAACACCATCACGATTTAATTCACAGCATGCCTGAAGGTGAATTCGGTCGAATGTTCCATATCCCGGTTGAAGGTGTAGAACTAGACGTTGAGACGCTACGCAAGATTGGTGTTAGAGGTGATTACAGTGCCTATCAAGACGAGCAACGCGGAACGGCAACAGGTTAAGCAGTTATGGATTAGCGGTGAGCGCAACGTTAGCCAGATTGGCCGCATGATGGGCCACTCACATGGGTGGGTGACTAATCGGTTGGCTGAGCTGGGTGTCACCGGATTTAAGAGGAGGACGAATCATGATCGACATGAAATACAAGCAGTATCACATCACAAGTGACCGTTATCAATTTACTGTTAATCGTATGAAGATGCAGGATGGTCAGCCCGTTGTGATAACAGACGCTAAGGGTAATAAAAGTTACGCGGAGTCATTAGTCGGACATTGGAATAGCTTGGGCAATGCTCTAAAAGGGTTGAGAAATTATATGATCCGCGTCGACGAGCCGGTAATTACCAGCCTAGACGAGCTGATAACCGCTAATCACAATATTGAGCAGGAGTTTGACGACTGGCTCGACCCGAAAGTAGGCGGTTTAGGTGAGTAAGCTGATGCTTAATAAAACAAAACATGGTCGGCGTTGGTTCACTAAGCAAATTATGTGGTGGACGTGCGGTTACATTGAAATTGATTCAGACATGCCGAGAAACTATTTTGATCCGGTCTATGATTGTTTTTATTTTTGGATGGGCCCAACGTTTATGGGCATAGCGTTCCCTAATTTATTAAATGACGGTGAAATCATCATGGCAAGTCAGGATTTTTTGCTGGATTCGGAAGCGGATAAGCCACTCGTAGAGCAAAATATTCTGTCACTAAAACCAGAATTTCAAGACGCTGCACGTCAGGCGGTTGAGGACGGAAACTACTTTTGGGTTGTCGGGTTCGACGATAATCACTGTGAAACATTAGGCAAAACCGGCATGATTGCGGTTACTAAGAGAGTAGCGGAACAAATGGACGCCCGACTATATCAGCCATTGGAGGATCTTAGCTAATGAAACGAAATGTAATTAAAGCACGTATGGAAGAACAAGGATTTGATTTTTCAGAGAGGGATGGAATTATTGCCATCACACGTAAATCGGATGGTAAAACGCTAGCGTCATCGATTGGACCGTTAGTTCAGGGCAATTTAGATGAATTTGGTAGTGAAAACATGCAATGGCTAGTGGATTACATCGTGACACCGGAAAAGGATCGAATCAGTGTCATTAAGTTTCGAGTGAAAGTTTTGCCTGAAACGCCAAATTTGATTGGCAATTATCTGGATAAACATGGTGATATCAGTGGGTGGGCGGATACAGACACAGATTTCACCGGAGCTGAGTATATTTTATTCAAGCGCGACCATCCTGAATGGGCGCCATTCTTGCCAGTATACGACATTAATAACACTGCCGTATTTATTCCGGTTAAGGACGGTGACGAGAGATGATTCGGACTGAATTAATCGAGGATAGAAGTTGGACGAACGCTGATCTGAAATCGGGAATCAACCACTTTTTGAAAGACCATCCAGACGTCAAACTTATTGATATCAAGTACCAAATGGCTATGGCGCCCGATGGTCGCGGTGTCAATTATTCAAAATCAGCGTTGATTGTTTACGAAACGGAATCTCCCGATGGAAGCATCGAAAAGTGTAGTTTCTGTGACGGATATGGTCCAATTATGAGCACAAATGATGCAACACTAGAGTTTGACGGCAATCAGTTGCTTGTACTGTCAATGGGCAAAAATGCTCAAAAATATGATGGCACGGAAGCGGTGTAAGGAATTCGTTACTGTCCGATGTGCGGACGAAAGCTGGGTGATGACGAATGATTAGAAGTACAGGATTAAAAGACACTCTGGGTACAAAAATTTACGATGGGGATATCGTTCAAGTGCAAGAAACTGAGGATAATGGCAGAATTGTGTTTTTATCTGCTGTCGTAAAAGTATATTTTGACGATGAACGTAGTGATTGGATGTGTGATGGTGGATTTACTGGTCCACTTGCCGAATATGCAAATAACGGCGAAGAAACGTTGCTTAATTACTACGGAAACCGGTGCAAAGTATTAGGAAATATTCGAGATAATCCCGAATTATTGGAGGCAGAAGAATGAAACCGATTGAATTCAGGGTGTGGGATAAGCAGATGAAAGTCTACGATGTGCCCACCGAAATCCACATTGACGATGGCGGCCATATCACCAGCGTGGACACTTACCATGGAACGTTAACGGACGGCAATTTCGAACTCGAACAGCTTATCCAATTTAAAGGTTCAAAAGGTGACGAAGTTTACGAGGGCGACATCATAAGTTACGGAAGCATTTGGTGTGAAGGCGACGAAATGGATCCGCATGAAGCTAACGGTTCTGGGCCTGTAATCTATGATGAAAATATGGCCGGTTACGCAGTAGAAAAAAATATGATGCTGGCTGATGTAGTGCTTGAAGACGGGTATGAAGTGATTGGCAATATTCATGAGAATCCAGAGTTAGCGGAGGTGGTTCGTAATGAGGACGATTAAATTTCGTGCGTGGGACGTGGTGGAACACAAATATTATAAGAACGTTCAAAGTTCTGAAAACTGTGAAACTAACCGGTTTTGGAGTTTTAACCAAGTACTCGAAGAAGTAGATAACTGGCATTTAGTTCTTGAAGAATTTACCGGTTTGAAGGATTCAAATGGTACTGAAATTTACGAAGGCGACATTCTTGAATTCCAAGATTTCGTATTTGGCGGTAAGCCCCGGTCTAAACGGACAATAGTTGAATGGAGCGAAGGTGATGCCGCATTTGTAACTGGCTTCCGTAATTTGTGGAAGCTAGTGGAACTCGGCGCGGTTGTAGTTGGTAATGTGCACGAGGATCCAGAACTGCTGGGAGGTCATGATGTACGCAATCAGGAATAAGAATACCGGCAAGTGGGTCAGCGCTCACCTACGATTCGTTGTGGGAAGCTGAGATGGATTTCAATCATCGCGGGTGTAGCACTAAAAATTATGCTATTAAGTCAGTCAAATTAGTGGAGGATTAGCAATGAAATTTAAAAAATTCTATAAAAAGGCACCACTTGAAGCAGTTCAGTTCGATGGTTCCCAAGAAATGATGGACGAACTAGGAATTGAGTATGAGGACGTAATCAAGGTAGTGCAACAACCCAACGGTCCCGTTGAAGTTCCCGGTTACAGTATTCAAACAGTTTCAGGTCGAATGAAATTTGAACAGGGTGACTGGATTGCTAAGTGGGACGATGGAACGTATTATCCGATTGAAAATAAGGATTTTCAGGAAAATTATGAAGTCAATCCCGAAAGAACCGTATTCAAATTTACTGCTTACGACTACATCAGCAAGATGCAAGAACAGCTTAAAGACAGAATCACCGGTGAACTTGGTGAAAATGCATGGACTGTCGGTGTTCAGAGATTTGTCAAGACTGCCACAAACGATATGCAAGAACATTTTGACAAGTCTGATCCTGATGAAATCGTTGATTTAGTGCTTGAACATTCACTTGATTCCACGATAGATGAATTTTGGAAACTATGTAAAGGAATCATCAAAATGGTAGTCGTATCAGTCTAAAGGATAGCGACTGATGCCGAGTAAAGATGACTGGTTTATTGACTGGACGCTCGCTACTCCTATGCCTAAGCAGGCCAGGATTGATGGCATCAGGAAGCTGGTGTATCAAAGCCATAGCGTAGAGCCAGTTATGTTGCCAGTCCAATTTAAGCGGTTAACTGGGGCACAGCGGTCGGAGTTAATTCATTACCCGGATAAATATATTAAGTTATTGGAGGACACGCGATGATGAAATACGATTTTAAGGTTAAGGGATCCGTAGTCCCTAAACCGTTGAGAATTGAGGACGGCCAAGTGGTCCAAGCTACGCTAAATGGAGCTGACGAGGTAGTAGTTGACCGCAGATTGGCGGCCGCAATCAAGATGCTAGCAGCGGAGGTGATGTGCGATAGCAAATGACCGTTGGCGTCGGGTTGAGCGACTGAAACAGCAAGATAAAGAATTCCTTGAACAGCAAAGAATGAAAAAGCTTGCCGAAGCGCTTATACTACGAAGCCTCGTTGAGGACCTGTTTAAGGATCATGATGGATTAAAGGTAGAAGCAGACAATGCGCTGGACAATCTACGTGTGACCGGAACAGTTCAGACTGAAAAACAAATTGATAAGTGGGTCAACGGCGGCATTCCAAACGTTGGCGAACCAGTAGGTGACAACGGAAAACGTGAAGCATTCATTCCGTTGATGGCAACACACGGCAACCCACCACATTCGTTAATTAAGCGGACGTGGGAGCGAGTTAAGGGGGTGCTGCATCGTGGGCACTAGTCCAACGGCACTCAACAAGCGTGGCAACAAGGTCTATCTGGACGGCTACAGGTTTGACAGCCAGAAAGAATGCGATTTCTACACCCGGTTCATTCGGGATAGCGGCGCACGATACGAAATTCATCCACATTACTTGCTAGAGGATCGGCACGAGTTAACGGGATTCAACACTCGCAAGGTAATCTACACACCGGACGTGGTCATCTATGATGATTCTGGCCATATTCTGCACGTTTACGACGTCAAAAATGGATTTACAGCTTACGCCATAGATACGAGTGTTAAGCTCAGATTCACGTTGTTTGCGGCTAAATACGGGATTCCCGTTGAAGCGGTGGTAATCCGTAAGCACGACTTTAAGTCCATCGCCATGGGAATTACGAAGCAAAGGTCTGCCAAAGAACCACTGATTTGCCGTGATGTATTTTACGACTGGCGTGGAGCGATGAAACTGTAGGAGGCGTGGAATGAACGACGTATCAGGTGCATGGGTTGTTGGTTAGTAGCGATTGCGATGCTGGCAACAAGCTTTATTGCGATCAAGGCAATCATGATTATTTTCGGTTGGATATTTTAGGAGGCCAGAGTATGAAAATGAATCAAGATGGAGTTGTGGGATATGTAGTTAAAGTGGGATCTTTATACGTGAAAGATGCTCGCAAAGGCATACAGAGCGACTTAATTTCGGCAGAACTAACTATTAGCGAGGGAGAAGCAGCTTGGTTTAATCACGACAATGCTGTTAGAACCGCAAATGGGCTACACGGGACGATTATGTCAGTTAAATTCATTGAGTGGCATCCTAATCAGGAGGACAAATAAGCATGGATAAACAGGTTGCAGAGTTAATCAAAACGCTGAATGGTGGGCTACAACATTTGCCAGATTTGGCAAAAGAAATGATACACCAGTATGTTATTGGTCATGCTTTTCTAGGAATTGTTTTTTTAGTGATGGCAATTGCGCTGCTTGCAGGTTATTTTCATGCACTAAAAACGAGCAAAGATTGGCAGAAAGATTCATTTGGTGATACATCTATGGCAATGTTTTTATTTCCAGCTATTGCTGGTCTGTTAACGATGCTTGGCATCGCTAATATATATCGTGCATGTACACCGATTTGGTCGATTATCCAATCGTTGACGTAAACAAAAAAGCCACCCCGGCAAGAGTGGCGTAACTCAGACTTCGAATAATCTAATTTTACGTTACAAACGCTGACATATCAAGGGGTGGCAAGGGTTGAACATTGAAGATTTAGATTTTGAAAGTTTAGTTCCAGAGTTGGATGAGGAGCGGACCATCGCAAAAGCTAAACATTTTCTCATGCGGACGTTTCCACGGCTACAGCGGGTAAGCCATATCCAGGCTAGTGACCTTAAGTCACCAAGCATGGACGGCATGCCTAAAGTGGCGAGTGCAGTCAACCACACTGACGATAAAATCGTTAAGCGATTGGCAGCGGAAGAAGCGGTTAACCAAGTGATCAAGGCAATTAACGGCTGTACGTGTATGAGTCGTCAAATTTTGATTAAGCTATACATTCAACATCACAGCGATACGAATGTGACAATTGATTTACATCTCACCAGGAGCCATTATTTTGACAAGTACAAGCCGTTGGCACTGCTGGAATTTGCTGACGCATTGTCAGGAGTTCAGGAGTTACGGGTATTCCAGGGCGAAGTCGAAAATGGGACTGCTTGGGGACTATATGGGGACTAGGTTGGGACTTTTTAACCGGTAAATGGGGGTATTCTAGTATCGTTGAAAGAATCAAGAAACGGAATTACCCGCCGTTTAATCTCAACTACAACCCTAACAGGGTGATTGGACAGGCCAGTGTGGGTTCGACTCCCACATCACCCGTCGCCAGTTAATACTGGCAAACCTCTAACATTATTTATGTTGGCCGTCGCCGGGCGGCCATTATCGCGGGTTCAAGCATAGGACGCTTAACTGCTTCATAAGCAGAGTTTAGTCGGTTCGAGTCCGGCACCCGCAATGGGTCCCTAGCTCACTGTAGAAGACAGCACATCAACACAGTGGGGAAAAACGTCAGTCGGAGAGCAGCCGTTCGTTAGCAGGCTGCGGGGATGTGCCCCCCAGATTGGGCCGAGCCTAACAGCTTCATGCTGTGGGTACTGATAGATACCGAGTTTAAGTTTGTAGGTGTCAAACATCTCACTGGTGCAATGGCAGCACGGCGGTCTCCAAAACCGTTGATCGTGGTTCGAGTCCACGGTGAGGTGTAGCACGCTAAAACAAAAAAATAAAATAAGTTTTGTGTTTCGATGGCGTGTTAGCTGTTGGGTGATGCCGAAGTCCCCAACGGCATTTTTAGTTAGGAGTGGATTGTATGACAGAAAGCGAATACTTAGACTTGCGTCAATTAGCGATTAGGGCGCGCCGGTTGCTCACTGGGAATTTTAAGCAGCCGAAACGAGGCAAGCCATTGAATCCTAATGTGGACGTATGCGAGTACTTTTGTGGACTATTCGTCTTTGAGTACAATCGACGCCACAAACGGCCGATTACGGTCAAACAGTACATCGGAGAAGCAGTTTGAGACAGGTACACACCAAGTATGGGAACGTCTTCCCAGTGGAGGCCCGGATATTTGGTGAGCTAGATCAGTGGATTAAAGAGAAGCGTCGTACTGAGGAGCATGGCACTTGTTTAATTGAGAAAAAAGAGAAAGAGGGAAAACAACGTGGTCAAAGATAACAACGGGAATGAAATTAAATATCATGACGTGCTGATCAACGAGGATGGAGTAATCGGATTCGTGGTGAGCGGAACGAACTTTAAAGGCAAAACCACGTTGGGAGTAGTTAACTCTAATATTGGGCTAAATGATAAGTTGGAAACTTTCCCTGATGGTGTTTGGGAAATCGTTGGTAACCTCGAAACAGGTAAAGAATTAGAAGAAGTGAGATAACTCAGTGAGTGTTTGATTGTGAGGTGTGGTGATATGTAATGAAGAAGCATGAACAGGCCGAACAAGACTATCTGGCAGGAATGAAGTATAAAGACATCGCTGAAAAGTATGGTGTATCTATTTCAACTGTTAAGTCTTGGAAAGCACGTTATTGGCAAGACAAAAGAGACACAACGTCTGTGAAAAAGGTTGCGTCCAAAAAACATAAGGTTGCAAAAAAGGTTGCAGACGATAATTCACCAGATTTAACCCCTCAGCAGGAGCTGTTTGCTCAGTTAGTTGGCGGGAAGCAAATACCATTGTATCGGGCTTACTTAACTGCATATTCACAGAGGAAGCCATCATTAGCTACGGCTATGTCGGAAGGTTCAAGGCTAGCAGGAAGTTCTAAAATAAAAGAACGTATTTCCAAGATTTCCCAAGATTCGGCCAGTCATCATGACTTATCGCTGGACAATGTAGTTAACGATTATGTATTCCTGCGTGATGAATCCAAGGCAAGCATAGTCGCTGATGGAATTCATAAGGCTAACACTGATGCATTCACTAAATCACTGGACAGCCTAGCGCGCTTGCTCAAGTTAGATCCGATTATTGCCGAAGAGTATCGCAATAAGAAAGCTGATGCCGACGTTAACGAGTTCGATGCTAAACAACAGCTTCATCCAGAGGACATTGATAACGATGCCGGTGATAGCTACATTAACGCTATTGATCAAGGCATTCATCAGATATTTAAGAAAGAGGACGGTGACAGTGAATGAGGGTACCACAATTTGAATTCACACCATTCTCACCCAAACAACTTCAGGTCTCGGCTTGGTGGACTGATAAATCACCTTACAAGGATTACGAAACCATCATTTGTGATGGTTCTGTTCGTGCTGGCAAAACACTCATTATGTCAACCAGCTTCATTGAGTGGTCCATGGCTAACTTTAACGATGAACAATTCGGTATTGCAGGTAAGACCATTGGCTCGTTGCGTCGTAACGTGTTGACCCCACTTAAACGGATTTTAAAAGGACGTGGCGGTTACCGGATTAAAGATAAGCGGGCTGATAACTTGCTAGAAATTACTCGTGGAAACGTCACTAACCACTACTACGTTTTTGGTGGTAAAGATGAAGGGTCACAAGACCTGGTTCAAGGGTTAACCGCAGCAGGCTTTTTCTTTGATGAAGTTGCCTTAATGCCACAGTCATTTGTCAATCAAGCAACAGCTCGTGTTTCTAAAGATGGTGGCAAATACTGGTTCAACTGTAACCCCGATGGTCCGTATCACTGGTTCAAATTAGAGTGGTTAGACCAGCCGAAGAAGCATAAAGTGTTGCACATTCATTTCACGATGAACGACAACCCATCGTTATCAGATGAAGTCAGAGACCGTTACAACCGTATGTATACTGGTGTGTTCTATCAGCGTTACATTCTCGGCTTGTGGGTGCTTGCTGAGGGCGTCGTGTATGACAACTTCAATGCAGAGCAAATGGTTGTTGACCCGCCTGATCCAAGCCGCATAACTAAATACGTTGTATCGTCTGACTACGGTGCGCTTAACCCTACGGTATTTCTGCTGTGGGGTTTTTGTGATGGCGTTTGGTACTGCCTCAAAGAGTACTACTTTGACGGCCGGAACAATCCTGGTCATCGTCAAAAGAGTGATGATCAGTACGCTAACGACTTAGGCACGTTTCTCGGTCCCATTAGTGCGCCAATCATCCTAGATCCATCGGCAAAGCACTTCGCTATTAAATTGGAACAACGTGGTTACGAGGTGATACCCGCTGATAACGACGTATTAGATGGCATACGGCTCACACAGTCGTGCATGAGCAATGGACTGATTAAGTTCACACCAGGGCTATCGTCGGTCTTTAAAGAGCTATCCAGTTACATCTGGGACAGCAAGACCGGTCAAAAGGGTGAAGATAAAGTGGTCAAGGAACACGACCACGCGATGGACGCAATGCGGTACTTCTGTATGGGAGTGCTTGCGCCTAACCAAAATGAAGAGGGCATTCAAGTATTTGATCACTATTAGGAGGTGAAGCTCAATTGGATATTTTTAGGCCAAAGAACACGCAAGACTTTATCATCAGTGGAGTGCCGCTTGATGAACATAACGTTTCGAATAATGGTGATACTTCATTAGGTGATAACATCACTTTAACGGATGATGACGTTTTCCTGTATCGTTCGGGAGCAAACTTGCTTGATAATCTGGAAGACGTGCGGTCAATCGTGAGTTATCACGAGAACTACATCGCCGAGAAGTACAAAATGAAGCGAGATTATTATAAGGGTCGACACCATGCAATCATTCAGCGTCCACCTAAGCCACATAACAAGCCTGATTATCGATTGCTGATTAACCTTCCTAAGAAGTTAGTATCGACGTTTAACGGGTACTTTAGTGGTGACCCTGTAAGCATCAAATATCATTCGGATAGTGATGCTAGCAACGATAAAATGAACGATGAGATTCAAAGCTGGCTGAATGATAACGATTACGGGGACACGTTTAGTGAATGGGCTAAGCAGGCCGACATCTACGGTCGTTCTTACCTGTATGTTTATCAAATTGATGGTGATTTACGAATTGCGGTTTGCTCACCTCGTGACACGATTATGATTTATGACGACAGCATTCAGCATCGACCAGTAGCAGCTATTCGGTATTCTACTAATTCTAATAAGCAATACGATACGTTGATTACCCCTAAAGCCGATTATCTGATTAGCAACGATAATGCGAATTCTGAAATGAAAGTGACCAACGTTGATCCAAATAACCCTGATAACGTTGTGAAAGAAGATATTCATGATTTTGAGTCGTTACCAGTCATTGAATTGGCCGAAGACGATGAGCGTATCGGTATCTTTGATGACGTTATCAGTTTGATTGATGCAGTTGATTTAATTCAATCTGCAAAGGTAAACGATGTTAGTTCATTTGCTGATCAGTATTTGGTCGTTAAAGGACAGAAGTTAACCGAGGAGCAAGTTACCAATATCCAAGATAAGCGGTTCATCAACCTTTATCGGGAAACTAAGACGAGCTTTAATAACACTGATAGCAACATGCTTGACCCCGATGCGTTCTTCTTAACTCCTGATCCCAGCGACGAAACGCAAGAGAATGCATTAAATCGATTGATCGATATGGTGTATCAGGTTTCTCAAGTTGTTAACCTAAATGATTCTAACTTTGGTGTGTCGGCACAGTCAATTAGTGGTGTGGCCTTGCTTCAACGTTATCAGCCAATGCAGGCCAAAGCACGAACCAAGGCCAAGAAGATGGATAAGGGCTTGCGTCAACTGTTCTCAATTATGTTTGCTTACAAGAACCTATCAGGAAACGTGAGTGACCTAACGTTTGACCACAAGCAAAGCATTCCACACAACGTGTCAGAAGAAGCTGACATTGTGGGCAAGCTTAACGGTCAAGTGAGTGACCCAACTAAGCTGAGTTACTTATCAGGCATTGATGATCCCGACAAGGAAATTGAGCGGTTGCATGAGCAGCAGAAGCAAGACCAGCAAGCGACGGCCAACATCGTTAAAAACTATCTATCCGACCAAAAGAAGGGCGGTGTGGTAGATGACGATAACGGTCAAGCAACAACAGGCAAGAATACAGCAACTAATCAATCTGGACGACCAAACGGACAAGCAGACTGATGCTTACTATGATGAGTGCTTAGCCTACATTCGAGACCACTTACTACAGTTTTACCAGCAGTACGCGGATGAGAACGGCCTATCGATTTCACGGGCCCGGGCCCACATTTCGAAATGGGACTTGAACCAGTGGAAGCAAGCTATCAATGAAGTCGATATGTCTGGTTGGCCGAAGGCTGCTACTGACCGTGTGAAAATGTACGGGGCCACTGCGGGTATCGACAAGGCTCACGTTATGCTGGCAATCATTGGACTGGCTCTATTACGGATGACGGTCAAACAACGGCAATCTATCCAACAACGTTCGGTTAAGGATGCTCGAGACGAAGTTAAACGGATGAAAGTGGCTTATAAATTAACGCCTAAGCAATCGAAGAAGGTAACGAGTATAATTACTCAGCCTGAAACCGTTAAGCAGTGGAGCGCACGTTTATGGACCAATCATGACATGATGGCTAACGACGTTGAGAACTTGGTTAACCAGTATCTACGTCACGGAGCTACGCTGAACGATTTACAAGACGGTTTGAAGAAGCATGTCAACAAGGAGCAATTCAAACCCAACCAGTCAATAGCTGATTGCATTGCACAAGCTCAGTACAACACTCAGCGGTTGGTTCGGACTGAGTCGGCTCGATTAGTGGACCAAGTAACCATGACCACATTTCGAATGAAAGGTGTTAAATGGATTCAATGGGTCACTGAGCCGGGTGCATGTTCGAAGTGTATGGGTATCGCCGATAGCGGACCTTACGCTATTGATGATTGCCCTAGTATTCCTGACGACAGCCATCCTAATTGTCGATGTTCAAAGGTAAGTATAGTCAGAAAGAACCAATAAGCATTCAGCACTCCACTGTGAGTGCTTTTTTTATGCCCTTTTCCGTGTGTTGCGGGCAATAAAGAACAACCTGAGTAAGCCTCCCACGGCTTTAAATGCGCGAAAGGAGCTTGAACATGAAAGATAATGATACTTTGCCGATGCCGATGAAATTACAGTATTTTGCTGATCCAAAGGATGACCCAGAGCCAGATGATCCAGAACCAGATGATTCGCAAACTGAAACTCACAAAGATGACCCAGAACCAGATGATACGACCACCACAGAACCCGATGATAAGAACGCCAAAATCATCGAGAAACTGCAAGGCCGAATCGGCAAGGAACAAGGTGAGAAGAATCAGCTTGCGGAGCAATTGAAGGCCGCACAGGACGAACTGGAAGCCTTGAAAAACGGTGGTAAGCCGAAAGAGAAGCCGAAGACTGAGGATCAACTGGAAATTGAATCGCTCAAAGCCCAAATTGCACGCGATAAGACGACTAAACAGGTCGTAAACGTGTTTCACGAGGGCGGCGTTGAGGTACCAGACGACATTATCAACTTATTTGTGAGTGATGATGCCGATGAGACCATTGAGAATTCCAAGAAGCTGTTGTCCTTTGTGACACAGGTCAAACAGAGCACAGAATCCAGCGTTCGTGATGAATATCGGCAAGGTAAACTGCCATCTGATACTAAACACCAGAACTCTAATTCTAATTTCGGCGTTGAAGTAGCGAAGTCTGGAACGTCCAGAGCCCCATTGCAAACACGTTACTAACAGTTAGGAGGATTTTTAAATGAAGAAACAAATTTTTGGCACGCATGACATCTTAGTCGATGACTATAATGCCACCTTAATTGCGAATATGGTCGATGATCCGTCGGCAACCGCTGATGCAGATGGTCAAAAGTATTTGATGAGTGGCGTGCTTTTAACAGCCACTAAGAACGCCTTGACTAGCAACAATGGTGCTGAAGCTTTAGTGCCGACGACTGACGCTACTAAAGCACAGGGCATTTTACGTCAAGATTATAACGTTGCTGGTGGTGCTGTTCCTGCTTCAGTCATCGTAGCCGGAACCATTAACTTGGCCCGTATGGATGAAACCACGCGTGCTATGTACACCGATGACCTCATTACGGCTTTAAAGGCGGTTCTCCCCCGAGTGACCGTTATTAACCGAGACTAATTTAGGAGGAAACTAAATGTTAACGATTAGTGATATTGAAAATCCAGCTGCCATCATTGGTAACTGGAATGAACGTGCTAATGAACGTAAACCATATCTGTATCAAAGCATTTTTGATTTAACGTACAGCGGCACCGATACGACCAAGTTATATTACGGCGAAGAATCTAAGCTACGTATGATGACCGCCACCACGGAAGACGTTGCTTCTGTTAAGCTCGGTAACCGTGGATTCGAAAGTGAACCGTTCTCGCTTATTCCGTTCAAAAACTACAAAGCTATGAACGAAAAACGGCGTCGTGATATTAACCGTGCGTTGGCTAATAACAGCAGTGAAGCTGAGATTCAAGCGATTACAAGAACGCAATACCAAGACCTAGACGATTTACTAACGTTTGGCTATGGCACTCGTGAAATTATGGCTATGCAAGCCTTGACGACTGGTAAAATCGTTGTTTCTGGTAGCGATGGCACCGGCAGCAACAACTTGGTTTATACTCGTGATTTCCACATGCCTGATGAGCACAAGGTGTCAGTGACCACCGAATGGGGCACGCCTGATTCGTCACCACTTGATGATATTCAAAAGCAAATGGATAAAATCAGTGATGATAACGGTACCGATATTGGTGTTGCCTTCATGAACGGCCGTACCTTCCGCAAACTACGTGATTCTGGTGAAATTATTACCACGTTAACGGATGGACGTGCTAATAAGGGTGTTGCGGTAACTCAATCGGCGGTAACTCAATTGGTCAGCGACACACTTGGCGTTCAAGTAGTTATCTATAACAAAGGTATTGGCAGCGACCGGTTCATCCCTGACGATGTGGTTGTGTTAACGCCTACTGGTTCGTTAGGCCGTATGGTTTGGACTGATACCAACGAAGACATGGGCCTTTCGGGTGATCCAACTGTTCAGCTTTCACGAATGAGTGATGGGATTACGGTCTACACTGATCGTATTCACGACCCAGTTGCCACTTTAGTACACGTTTCTCAAAATGTGCTTCCGGCATTCGACAAGGTTCGTAATGTCGTGATTATGAACGTTAACCCAAAAGCGTAACGCCACCTACTAGCGGTGGGACTACTGGTTCCACTGGGAGTACAAGTGGCGAAACTAATACGCCAGCACCTAATCCAGCAACTGGTTTGGCGATGAGCCAAGCAACCGCATCAATGAAAGTCGGTGACACTAAAAAAGTGACCGCTAAGGCAACGCCTGACGATGCTGACGATGCAACTGCGGTTAATGGTGCAATCACTTACGCTTCTAGTGACGACACGATTGCTACGGTTGCAGCGGATGGCACGATTACGGCGGTTGCTGAAGGCACAGCCAACATCACGGCCACTAGTGGGGACTTCACGGCGACTGTTAAGGTGACTGTAGCAGCAGCTAGTTAGTAGGTGGTCTCTATGGAGCTAACAGTTGAAACAGTCAAACCGATGGATAAGCGCTTTAAAAAAGCTGATGATGCAACCATTCAGAGCTGGATTAACGTTGCCAAACCGATGATAGAGGCTTCGGGATTGCCTGAAAGCCAATTGAGCTACGGATGGCAATTGTTGTCGGCCCATGTTGGCACGCAGCTACTCAATCGCAGTTCGAACGTTTCATCAAAGACGATGGGACCGCTGACGATGAGCTATTTTGACTGGTCTAGTGTGAATACTGACCCTTTTTTAGACATGTACAACGACTTGCTTAGCCGTTACGGCCTATCGTTACTCGGAAGAAATCGGGTGCAATTCTTATGATTGACGAATACAACAACATTGGCAAAATTTCACAGCAAGTTGACGTGTTCAACACTCACATGATTGAGGTCGGAGTGCTGGCGAATGGCTTGCTCCAGATGATTGCAGTCGTCAACAACGATGGTGCAGTGATCCATGCCAAAAGTAGCGAGTACCTGATGATTCCATACCGCGAGAATGGCAAGTTGAAGTTTGCTAAAAAGAAGTCGGTTACGATTCCAGCCCGTCGCTTCTTGGAACGTACCATGGAACGGCATGAATCACGCTGGCAGACCGAAGCCAGAAAGCAATTTATCAAGATTGCGGACGGCAACGGTACCGCGATGATGGCACTCAACATGTTGGGACACTTGATGGTTACGCAGATGAAATCTGAAATCGTTAAGTTTAAAGTGCCACACAACGCCAAGCTGACCATTGCCAATAAAGGCAAAGATGACCCGTTGATTGATACTGGTGCCCTGAGAGACGCCATCAATTATCGAATCGTCACGAAGCATTAGAAAGGAGTAAACAATGAAAGGAGGTGTAAATAAATGGCAGACGAACCAACGACTTACACGTTGAACGTGTATAAGAAGGACGATTTGAAGACTGTAATTGGGACTGGCACTGATACCGACGCCAAGGCGGCAATCACTGGCCTAACGGCCGGGACAGTAGTTGCTGATGGCGACTATGTAGCGACTCACGTTGATCCTACTGGTGTGCAAGATGAATCAGAAGCTGAACCAGTACCCGGATTTACCGTCCCAAAACAGAAAGCACCGGCACCAACTAACCTAAAGTCAACACCAACGGCTGACGGTGCGACTATCACCGCTGGATAAGGAGGCATGAGTAATGGATGAATTTGATTTTAGCGATATGTTGGACGAATGGTCGACTCCACTCGAAATTCAGTTAAAGAGCGGCAACGACGGCGGCCAATACGTCGCTGGGGTGTGGGTGCCTGATGAGGGCGAAACGCTCCAAATCAACGAGCCATTACTCCCTCCTAACTCCAATATGACATTCGGAATGAATGGCAGTGTGCAAGAAGGCGGTACAGTCGAGACGTATGACATGGTGTGGTACTCACAGCGACCCAACATCGCTATCAATACTATCGTCAAAGACGTTAACCTGAACCGTACCTTCCGGGTGAAAGGGTCCAACCCATACACCTCAGTATCGGACATCACAATCTACGGATTGGAGGCAGTGACATCAAATGGACAAGCCGTATGATTACGAGGCGCTCATGGCGCTTATAACTGACGAAATCAAACAGGAAACGGGTATCGAATGTTACGAGGCCAACTCAATGGGTCCACAGCAGTCATATCCGTTTTTTACGTTTGATATCGTTGATCCACACATCGAGCTGCCTTTTACCGACAACATCAACTTTGAGCAATTCGAAATGACGATTCAGTTCGACGCACACTCGCAAAACATCTATGAAGCGACCAATCTGGCCAGTCAACTATCAAAAATGTTTGGAATCCAATCGGTCGGGTTACTGGCTGAACAGAATGGTTTCTACGTGATTGAGACTGAGGACGTACAAAACACTGATAACGTTATTTCGATTCAAGTTGAGCGGCGGTCGGGGTTTATCGTCCGACTGCGCATCTGCGATTCATTTCAGGATGATATCCAAACGATAGATGACGTCAATCTTAATGGCGCTAATTTATCGGATAAAAACAACTACAACAAAGAATAGGAGGGATTAACTGATGCCAGTAATTCCTAAGAATACGGACGTGTTCGTCTCAATTGACGTGACACATCCACAAACAACGGTCGGGCTGAAGAACCCGGCCATTTTTGTTAAGGGACTCAACGTGCAAACGCAGTCCTACAAGGAATACCTGTACTTAGACGCAGTGGAAGCGGACTTTGACAGCACGACTTCGGTCTACAAGATGGCTGAAACTATCTTTGCTCAAAATCCGGCCCCACAACTCATTGCAGTCATCACCTACATTGGCGATAGTGCTGCACCAGCTACTAACCAAGCACCAGCGCCAACCGGACTGGAAGCTAGTCCGACTGAAAACGGTGCAACGGTAACCGCTGACCCAGTAGTCATCAACGAACCAGGCGATGACATTCCAACGAGTGGGATTGCGAAGGCTGCCTTCGATTGCTTCTACAGCAACTGGGAGTTCGCTTTGCTTGCCGACTACGACAAGACGGAAGCCCTTGCGTTGGCTGACTTGATCGAGCATGGGGGCTATGACGCTAAAGGGTTCCATATCTGCTTCTTGCAGTTCGATGACACCAACAAGGCCGACATCACCGACTTCACTAGCTACCAACGGACATTCGAGTTCTACCACTCCAACAGCGAGCAGTACGCCGCTGCATTGGCTGCTGCTGGGGCTCAACCAACCATTGGTAAAGTTTCATGGAAGTTCGTGAGCGATTTAGCCAACATCACGCCAGAACCCATGCCGGTATCTGACGCTATTGCATTGGAAAAGCAAGGATTCATTTTGTACATCCACAAGGGAAACAACAATAACCAAAGCGATGACAAGAACCTGGCAGGCATGTACATCGACGTGATTCACGGTCTGGATCAGGTCAAGGCGACGGTTGAAACTAACCTGCAAAACACCTTGAACACCGCTGGTAAGACGCCATACGACTCGATTGGTTTAGGCATGATTGAAGCGTCCCTCGAAAGCTCACTTAACGCATGCTACAACGATGGCATCATTGCCACTGACCCTGACACGGGTAAGCCAATGATGACCTACAACGTGCCAAGCATCGGAACCATTGGTCGAGTTGACATCGCACAACGGGTGCTCAACAACACCACGTTTGGCTACACGCCAGGCAGCGCAATCAATACGATGTATGTGCATGGCAACATGCAGGAATGGATTTAATGAGAGGAGATGAAGCCACATGGCTGTAGATTCAAGTGTCGACAATTTTACCGGTCGCAACTCAATTGATATTGGTGAAGGCCGGACAATGAACCTGTATAAGGCAAAGGATGTATCGATTACGATCACCCGTGCCGACGGTTCAACGGTTGTTCTGCGGAACTTCCAAGATGGCGATATGGTCACACCACAAAAGACCAACAACAAAATTACGACCATGAGTGACCCACAAGCGTCGCCGGCAGCAGCGGTTACCTATGACTCACTGGGGTCATTCCAAACCACCGTGCAACAAGGCTCACCAACTAACAACTTGTTGAGCGAACTTTACAACACGGATGAAGTGTTTGGCTTCCGGGTAGCATATGGTGATGAGGTCACTAACGCCGACCACTGTATGATTCAAAAGTCACCAGATGCACCATTTGGTAAGGATGTGCCAACCCGTCAATGGACAGTTGAAGCGTTCGACTACAAGTACGATGGTGACGCCAATGCCTAAATAAATTTGAGCTGACTGCCGGTGCAGTCTTTTTTTATGCCCAAATTTAGGCGGTTCAGGGTGGTTCGACTCCGCTCTGGATCATTAACCAACTAAAAAAGGAGCTATTAACCATGACTGAAGAAAAAGCCGCAACTACAACCGAACCTAAAAAATATAACAAGAATATGAAGCAAGAAACATTCACCAGTAAACGAGGCACCGAATACCTTTTCACGTATCCAGGCACGTTCTACGTCCAAAAAAACGTGATGGATGCGTCTATGCGCAACGGAGTTCAAGATACCACATTGCTTAACGAGGCCATCATGCAACATATCTTAGAAGGCGACTACGACTGGAACTACTTCGACAAGAAAGTCGCTACTAAAGATCGTTCAGAATCGATTGCGGTTAGGGATTTTGATGATACTGAAGTCACTTACAACTTCAAGTTCCCCGGATTCCAACGAATCATCAAGCTACAAGCAGAGGCAACAGCTGACGATGGCTCATTGATGACAGCTGAATACTACAAAGGCTTAATGAAGCACGTTATCACCAACGAAGAAGTTAATTTCTCTTACTGGGATCACCATGAAGGCTATACAGAGGTCATGCAAGAAGCCGATTTGTTCATCGGTACGATCGTCAACAACTCTGAATATCAAGAGGTCATGACTGCCGCAAGCGACTTTGTAGGCAAAATGTTTCGATAATCACGTTAAAAGCGCGGGGGTAACGGATAAGGCGCAGAAGTTACTCCCGTATTATCGGCCAAGCATCTACAACATTGCTTCTGTTGATCAGGCTAAGTGTATGACAACAGACGAACTGGCAGTAGCTAACGAAATGGTAAACCAAATCGAACAACAACAGGCCATTAAGCTCGCTAATCAGATTGCACTCATGCTCTTTGGTGACGGAAGCAATAAGTAGAAAGGAGGCCAACGATGAGTCTTAGAAAATCGTTTATTGAAATTGGTTGGAAGATTGATAAATCAGGGCTAACCACTGCTAATCAAGAAACCACTAAGATGATTAAGAAGTGGGAGAGTGCGCTGGGTAGTATTGACGCTTATAACAAGCGTATTAAGCAGTTAGAGGCACAGCAAGGCAAACTCACTACTCAAGTCGATAAGACCACTAAAGCGCAAGAAAATTCGACTGATCAGGTCAAGAAGACGACTGACGAAGTGGAACGGAGTACTAAAGCTTCCGAACGCCAGCAAGCTGCTACCCAACGGCACACACAAGCCGTTCAAAAGTCAGCGACCCACATGCAATCACTGGGTAACTCTATGCAGAGTGTGGGACGATCGGCTTCGGCATTGTCGTTAGGGATCGGCGCAGGATTTATTTACTCTGCTAATCAGGCTTCTAAGTTACAAAATCAGTATAAAATTATTACCAATTTGGCAACTACCGGTGGTGAAAAATCTGCTGAAGCTCAACGCAACGTCAATAAGATGCAAAACGATGGCGCTAAATACTCGCAAAAATATGGGGTTGCTCAAAAGCAAATCTCTAGTGGGTATGAGGAACTTATTCGGCGTGGTTATACGTCTAATCAAGCGTTAGCGGCGCAAAAGACGTTCCTACAAGGGGCTATTGCTTCCGGTGACGACTATACGGATGTTGTCCATAACTCGACTGCTGCCATTGAAGCGTTCGGCTTAAAGTCAAATAACACGGCTCAAATGACGAAGAACACCAAGTTAGCAGTTAACCAGATGGCTTACGCTGCCGACTTAACGGCGACTGACTTCCAAGGTATGGGATACGCAATGACCTACGTAGGGTCAACAGCCCACAGTGCGGATCAATCACTTGGTCAAACTGCGAGTGCAATTGGGGTATTGAGCAACGCGGGGCAAGAAGCTTCCGTTGCTGGTACTGGACTACGTAAAGTTTTGAACTCATTGGCATCTCCGGGGCCTAAGAGTGGGATTCCCGCCCTTAAATCTATCGGGTTAGCGCCAGACGATTTACGGGATAGTAACGGTAAGCTCAAGAGCATGTCGTCTATTTTTGATTTGCTGAACTCTAAGTTGAAAGGGAAGTCGCGTAAAGAGAAGTTCGACTTTTTCCACACGATGTTTGGCACGACTGGGCAAACGTCAGCAATGATCCTGTCGCAGAATGCTAAGCAACTTGGTAGTTTGAACGAACAAGTTAAAAAAGCCCAGAACCAAAAGGGTGGCGGCTACATCGCTAACCTGTCGGGTAAAAACATGCAGACGTTCCAAGTGCAGTTACAGCGTTTCAAGCAAACTGCTCTAAATTCTGGTATTGAAATGTCTAAGACGTTCTTGCCAGCAGCTACTCGAATTCTTGAAAAAGTAACCGACTTAATGCAGTCGTTCAACAAACTGCCTAAACCAGTTCGCAACTTTGCCGCTACCGGCGCATTGATTACAGCAGCATTTGGACCGGCACTAATTATTGTCGGCAAAATGGTGAGTGCAGTTGGTGTGCTCAAGAAATCTTTAACCGGTCTTAAATTGACCGAAAAGTTTGGGAAGAGTAGCGGTAGAACCACGAAGTTTAGCAGTAAGGCCCGCATTCCCGGTAGTTGGATGCTAAATGAAACTGGCCGTGGCAAGAACGTCAGTGCCAAAGCTCCCGGACCAATAAAAACTTGGCTAGGAAATACGCGAGTTGGCAAGCGCACTTCTGCTATCAAGCAAGGCGCCAAATCGCTATTGCCTACGTTATGGAGCGATGCCAAGACTATTACCAAGGGTGGTGCTTCGAAAGCAACTGGACTAATCGGTAAAATACCTGGTATTTCACGTATGGGGAGTATTGCCAAAGGTGGTTTATCAATTGCTGGTAAAGTCGCTTCTCGAGTTCCGATTTTAGACGTAGCAATGGCCGGAACTAACTTGATTGGCATGAATCAAAAAAATGCTGGTAAGAAGGTTGGATCTGCAACCGGGATGTTAGCCGGTGGCGCAATTGGGTCATTGTTTGGACCGATTGGTGGCATGGCTGGTGCAGCTATCGGTCAAACACTTGGGGCTAAATTTGGTGCAACAATCCAAAAAGTGCTCCCGAAAAAGGTTCAGAAATCTATTGGTTCGGCAGTTAAGAGTGTTCAAAGAACTTTCAGTAAACTATTAAAACCGTTTCAGTCGGT
Source organism: Secundilactobacillus similis DSM 23365 = JCM 2765 (assembly GCF_001311075.1). Lineage (GTDB taxonomy): Bacteria > Bacillota > Bacilli > Lactobacillales > Lactobacillaceae > Secundilactobacillus > Secundilactobacillus similis. Next base: position 20,602 of record NZ_BBAD01000013.1, on the reverse strand, counting down.
TACACGCTCCATCAGCAAGGCTTGGGGTTCCGCTACCAAGGGTGTTTCTAAGTCGTGGAACAAATACGTTGTAAAACCGTTATCCGGTAAGGGCGGCGGTGATGCAATCAAAGGCGCAATGAAGGTCTTTAAGTCAGTACTGGTCCCAACGATGAAAGTAGCTGGCGTTGCGTTTAAGGTGTTTGGTGCAGTTGCTAAAACTGCAATAAAAGCTGTTGGTCACGTTGTTAGTGGCTTGATAAAAACAGTTAGCGGCACATTTTCGTTGATATCTGACTTGGTTCATGGCCGCTGGAAGAACGCATGGAAAGACGCCGTTCAAATTTTTAGTGGTATTTTTGGAACGATTAAAAATGTTTTGTCTGATATTTTAGGATCAATTTGGGATGGTATTACAGATTTAGCTAAGAACATTGGTGACCTTGCTCTACATCCAATTCAGACGATTAAGCGATGGTTAAGTGCCGGAGGGTCGTCCGGTGGCAACGGTATTGGCAAGAATGTCAAAACTATGCAAAGTATTGGCAGTGGTAAAGGTGCGCCAAAACAAGCCAAGCCAAAAATCAATGTGCAAACTGGTTTTGGCAAGGCTTCTGGCGGTCCAATCAAGAAAACACAGACAGCGATGGTTAACGAAGCTGGTACCGAGGTTGCTTATAACCCGCGTACCGGCCGTTTCCGTTTGCTCGGCAATGGCCCAGCGTTCGCTAAACTGTTTGCTGGTGAACACGTCATCAACGCGAAAGATACTCGTAAGTTATTTGGTGGTGGCCTAGGTGCTGGTAAGACCCTGAAAGGTTATGCTAGCGGTACCGGATCGCTGACAGTAGCGAGTGTCGGTCTCGGTAAGGCGTCGAAACTGACGAAGCCATCAACTAAGGGTATCGACAGCATTTCTAAGGCGTACGCCAAGACGACCAAGAAGTCGAATCAATCGATCCAGTCGTTTAACAAAACGTCATCTAAGCTATGGTCAACCAATGCTAAGTCAGCGAAGAGTGCCACTAGTCAGATGTCGAAGACCACGACTAAGAACTTTACTACGTTGAAAAACAATGCCACTAAACAGCTTGATCAAACACAGAAGAACGGCGTCACGCAAATGAAGCAGATGCATTCAGGAATAAACGCAGTTGCTAAGGACATGACGGCCGATTTCTATAAGATCATGAGTAAGTTGAAGGGCTATGCGCACTCTGCGATGGCGGGTGCAATTAGTTCCCTGAATGGTGGTATTTCAGGCATTAACACCGTGCTGAATAAGTTCGGCGGTGGTGGCAACGTCCTACCAGCAATTCACTATGCTACTGGTACTGGTGGGCCAATTACCCGTCACACGATGGCGGTGGTCAACGATGCGAAGTCCGGTCCACGCCAAGAGACGATTGTTAAGCCGAATGGCCGGGCTTTCATGCCACAAGGCAACGATACTGTGGTGCCGCTGGAACCCGGCGACGAGGTGCTCAATGGTCAAGACACTCAAAGTCTACAGGCAATGGGTGCACTGCCACACTTCGCTAAGGGGACGACTGGACTTGCTGACTTAATCAGTAAAAATAACAGCCATCCTGATCAGCCTATGCTAAGGACTTCACCGGCAACATGAAGGGTAAACTGGCGTCTAACGACCTGTCGAAAGACATCGCTAAGGCGTCAAACAAGGCTACGGATGGTGTCGGCAAGCCGTGGTATTCGACCGTTTGGAGCGTCCTGAATGATGCAAAGAGTGGTGGAAGTGCTGCTGGTGGTAACTGGCGTCATGATCCTGGTATGAGCGAGACTAACGGATTCGGTGCAGCACGTAGTTTTGGCTCTCATGATGGTGTCGATTTCTCCAGCTCACTGGGTTCTGCAATCCTTGCAGTTCACGGCGGGACGGTTACCCGGTTGGTAAACCGGTTTGGGGAGCTAGCCAACTAGGTGACGTTATCACGGTTAAGAGTGATGACGGCTGGCAAGAAATCTACCAAGAATTTGGTACGATGAAGAACATCAAGGTTGCTGTTGGCGACATTATCAAAACTGGTCAGGCAATCGCTACTTTGGGGCCATTAAATGGCGCTGGTAGTGGTGCACACGTCCATATCGGGGTTGCTCACGGTTCATTGTGGGACCACGGCGGTTCATCGACCCGTGGCTGGTACGATGTCACTAAGATGAAAGGCACGTCTAATGGCTCACCTAAGCAAAAGAGCAACTCAAAGAAGGATAACGCTTTAACCAAGCTGGTCAAATCTGAACTTGGTAGCAAGGTTAAATGGGTTACCAAGAACCTTAGTGATGACGTCGGCGATATTGGTTCGCTTGGAATTTCTGGCAGTGTCGCTTCGCGGGCTAAGATTTTGGCTGCTGCTATCAAAAAGGCTTATCCGTCAGCAACTAATGCTGGTATTGCGGCAGTTCTTGGTAACTGGGAGTTTGAATCTGGCTTGAACCCGGGTGCGATTAATCCGGGTGGCGGCGCTTCAGGCTGGGCCAATGGCTAGGTGGTCGTAAGACTAACCTGATCAACTATGCTCGAAAGCACAATCAAAACTGGAAGAACGCCGGTGTCCAACTGGATTTCGCATTGCACGGAGACGGCTCTGACAGTAACATATTGAAGCGAATTTTAAGTGGTACTGGATCAGTAGCGGCACTGGCTAATCAGTTCTCTAGTCAATGGGAACGTGGCGGTTACAACGCGCAACACGTCGCTGGTGCCCGCAAGATTGAATCAATGTTGGCGACTGGTGGACGTACGCCAGCTAGTGGATTTAGTCTGGTTGGCGAAAAGGGACCTGAACTGGTTCAATTTGACCGACCAGCTACAGTGCGTTCTGCGGACAAGACCCGTCAAATGCTCACAGCTAACTCAACCAAGGTCGCTGGCAACAAAACGATCCATAACACCTTTAACATCAAAGTCAACGTAACTGGTGGCGATGATGCTAAGGCTACTGGTAAGAGCGTAGCGGATGCTATCCGTGATGAACTTGGTAAGCTGTTTAACGGTGAACTAGATAATCTGGCCTACTAGGAGGTAGCACTATGACACAAGATAAAATTCAAAAAGTAGATGATGTTGAGAAAGAAATCGTGCAGTTACTAAGTACGGTATCAAAGCATGATTGGGAACAAATTGAAGCTCGAATTGATCAGACATTTTCACTTCAAGAAAGCCGGGAAAAATTAGATTCAAGCATCTATTTGGAAGTTATCGGAATGTATCAAAAAAGATGAGCCTAAGCCCATCTTTAAAACAGAAACTAGAAAACGTTTTGGTTAACGGTTTGAACCAAAACAATGTCTTTTTCTAAAAAGTATGCAGTTGTATTTGGTAGAAAACCGCCTGCGGCATGTTCGCCTACTACGCTGGCTGTGATAAGCCCGTCATGATCCACTATCGGTTTTCTAGTGTCCAAAGTAAGAACTGATCCATTAGTTAAAGACACAGAGATGATTTTCTCATTCTCTGCAAGTTTTAAAAGGATTTGTTTCATGATTATCGCCTCCTTTCCCGAATTCTATTATCCCGCTTAGGGAAGGAGAAGTAAAAACTATACTAGGAGGTGACCACATGACTGTTTACACGAAAGAGTGGAAGAAGAAAAGGGCTGCCGTCACGAACTCGAAGAGTGCTGAAAGCAGTCTATCAACTAGTCAGCAGAAGATGATTTCAAAGGCTAAAAATTATCAGGCTACGATAACGACTGATAAAAATCATATTCAGGAACTGAATGATTCTTTGATTTACTACTATAAGACTGATAAGAAAAAGAAAACCAAGGTTAAAACTAAGCGAAAGAATGCGTTGAAGCCAACTGATGCTCAAAAGAAACAGCTTAAGGGGTATCAGGATGAACTGAACAAAGCTCAAACGAAATTGAATACGCTCAAAAACTCTGATAGTTATAAGAGTGCCTCCAAAAAGTTGAGACAAGCCAAGGATAAGGCCACCAAGGCACAACAATCCTATGACAGCTATATGAAGAAGCGCCATACTCAGGCGTTGAAACGTGTGGCCAAACAGCGACAACAGAATTACGCTCGATTTATGGCACCTCATGCCAGTCTACATGCGACGAACTCGCTGACTGGTTTGACGGTGTTTTTGTTTGCCAGCGATGAGTCGGAATCCAATGACTCTACGGCAACAACCTATCCAATCGACAATGACGATCCAGTCGTAGACCACGTTCAACGGACGGGTAAGACTTTGACGGTCAACGCCTACCTGTACGACCAAAAGGCCGCTAAGCGGCTATGGCCGGGCATGGAAAACGATGTGAGCGGGTACGGATTGCCGAAAAAGAACTGCCAGGATCAATACCGAGACTTGCTGAAATGGCAATTTGATGGAACGGAGATGGTCTATAAGTCCAATGCGACTAAGGACGCTAACAATCTAGGCATGAACAAGTTCTACTACAAGCATTTGTTTATGACTAACCTGACCAAAACACTCGACAGTCCGCTGCGGGGCATGATGAAAATCTCAATCACTTTCCAATTCGCCTATAAGCCAAGGTGACAACGACCTCAAAAGGCAACAAGAACAACAAAGGTCATAAAACGACCGGTGGTAAGTATGTTGGCGCGAAGTACATCACTGTCAAAAAAGGCATGACGTACTGGGACTTAGCTAAAAAATACGGCACCACGGTTGCTCAGCTTAGAAAGTGGAATGGCAACGAGAAAACGACCATGTACCCGGATAAGACCGGCAAATATCCCAAGAAATTGCGGGTTACAGCCGGTGTAGCGATTAAGCAAGCTACTGAGGTCGGGACGGGTAAAATCGTCTACACCAACCTCAAAAAGAACGTTAACGCACCGTATAGTATCGTCGATAAGATTCACCGGCAATTGATGAGCGGTGAAGCAATCATGAACACTGATAAGTAAGGGGTGATTAGATATGCCAGTAAGGCCGTTTATACCGTTTGATGTGGACGACTTATCGGAAACATTTGAATACGTGCTGGATGGGACGACGTATCTATTCACTCTCGACTATGTTGACGAGGGTGATTTTTTTGTTATCAGCCTAGCTGAAGCAGATGAAACATCCATCATCACAAATGAAAAGATGATTTTGAATCAGCCATTATTTAAAGCATCTCACGATCCACGACTACCAGCGACACCGTTGGTACCAATGGATGAATCAGGGCAATCCAAACGGGTCTCCATTGATAACTTTATGGAGACTGTTTTTGTCTGCGAAGACGTGCTACCGGATGATGGCACTGATATTGGTGAGTTACCAATTGACGGTGACTGGGAAGGTGGCTACGACGATGGCTAGAACCAAATATCTGTATGGACGTCGTATCAAACTCGTGCTGGTAACACCGCATGAATCGGTTCAGTTCGACTACTTGCAGACGTTAAACCACTCGATGGGGATTCAATTTTCAGTTCCCTTCAGCGATTCGTCAACGCCGCCAACTTGCACGGTGACACTAATGAACGTTGCAGAGAAGCACCGGAAACTGTTTAAAAAAGGCTACGAGGTCAAGCTCTACGCTGGTTACTACGAAGATGGTGTAGGGCTTTTGTCACAAGGTGTTATTCGCAAAATCAGTCCATTTACGTCTGATGGTACCAACAATACGTTCAGTTTCACTTATCGTGAGGGTCAGGACTATTCCAAGCTGGTTTCGAGTGCTGACAAGTATAACCAGAAACTTGAAGATGCCCGTAAAAAACAGGAAAAAGTAATCGGCAAGAAGGCCGCTGCTAACTTGCCAAAAATCAAAAAACACAGCTCACTCTCTTTTGGTAAGGGAGTTGCTGCGGAAACGATTATTCGGCGAGTCGCCAGCGATGCGGGTATCGATATTGAGTCGATTTACCTAGCCAAGCCGAAGACCTACAAGAAAGGCTATACCTGTCACGGCAAGCCAATCACGATTATTAGTGATATTGCTAAGGTGTGTGGGAGCAAGGTCTACTACCGCCGTGGCATGATTGCCATTGATGACCTGTCCAAGATGCGGGGCCACAATGAACATATTTTAGTGACGACGCACGTTAAAGGACAGCATGGTGGCACTGCTGATCCAGTATCCAACGACCGATAGTGAAGACGAAGACGCCAAGCACAAAACGTGTCAGTGGTCAGTCTGCTACGGTATCAAGTATCAACCGGATCAGTTATCACGGTTGATGATCGATTTTTAAAGGGTACGTTTCGGGTCAAATCCGGTGAGCATACCTGTGACGACTCCAATTTCACAACGACGATGGAGGTGTATGTATGAAAGAAAGCAAATTGCAAGAAACCTTCCACGAGTTGATGGAACAGCATGGTAACAAGGCCAACTACGACATCAACGTCGCTAACATGGCGACTGTAATCAGCTACGACGCTAAGCGTCACGTTGCTGATGTGCAACCATCGGTCAGCGATGCTGGCGGTCAGGACGATGTGGGTGTCATTAACGAGTGTCCGGTGCTTTACCCGTGCTACGCCGTAGACGAACTGCGGGATGAAATCATTAAATTGGCGGATGGTAACTTAAAGCAGTTAAATAAACGAGAAACGATGAAAGTCGGGGCAACGGTCTACATTGTCTTTAACGATCGGGATCTCGATAATTTTAGCGGTACTGGCACTTACACCAAGCTAGTGACCGCACACATAGCGTTAATGACGCCGTAGTTGTGGGGGTGAAGGAGCCATGAGTAGAGATTTCAGGCTTGATGCCAATGGTGATGTTGTCATTGATGGTGATATTCAAACGATCAGTGATAATGATGAGCTTGCTCAACGCATTGTGACGACCTTACGGACGCGACTGGATGAGTTTGAACCAGAGGATAGTCCCATGGGCTTAACTCGTGAGAACGCACTTGGAAAAGCTTATAACGAGGATTACTTGCGTGAGGATATCACCGATGCAATCAGTGACCAAGTTGATCCAAGTATCAACGTCAATCAGATTACATTTGAACGTGACCAAGCCTTGCGGACACTTACGGTAACGTTAAACTGCACGCTGCCGAATGGGAGTAATCAAATTATCAGCACTGATTTAGGAGGTGAGTATTAGTGACACTAGACAAAACTGTTGGTAATGCTGACCGACCGCCAGCTATTAGACCAGCTTGAAGCCAAGTCCAAGGCCCTTTTTGGTGATGATATCGGTACTGGTCAAAATAATGTTTTGGGTATGTACTTACGGGTTATTGCATGGTTGCAAACTATCGTTAACCAAGACGTGGCTGCCGTCTACTACGCTAACTTTATTGATCAGGCTGAAGGGGTATCACTCGACCACTTAGGTGCCAACTACTCGGTTGACCGGAACCCGGCACAGGCAGCGACTGTCACGCTTAACTTTACTGGGACACCGGGTGCAAAGGTGCCAGAAGGTACAGTTTACGCTACGGCTGATGCAGTTGAGTTCGAAATGATTGATACAGTGACTTTGACAAGTGATGGTACTGGCAGCGGTCAGGCTCAATGCACTGCTATGGACGAATCCGGGAACGTAGCGGCTGATACGATCACAGTTAAAGTGGAAAATCTAGCTGGCGTTGATACCGTAACGAACTCAGTACAATCCAGCGGTGGTGCGTCACTGGAAGATGATGACAGCTACCGTCAACGAATCCACCTATCGATGGAATCCCAACCGGGGCCAACCTACTACGGTCTTTACACCGCACTCTACACTTTACCAGGAGTGGAACAAGTTCAAATCGTCCCTAACCTAACGATGGACGTGGATCAATACGGTAACCCCGCCAAATCACTGCATTTCTATGTGCGGGGTGGTCGACAAGACGATGTGGGTCAGGCAATTCTTGACAACATTGCGGCTGGGATTCAAACAACCGGCACCATTAAAGTAACAGCTAAGGACATCGGCGGTCATACGCATGATGTCTTTTTTGATGTGGCGACAATCGTGCGATCTACGTCCAAATGACGCTCAAAATCAATGATGAGTTCAACTCTGAAACTAGCCCGGCCGAAATCGTGCAAGCTATCAAGGATTATCTCAATAGCCTAATTATGGGCGACAAGGTGGTCTTTACGAAGCTCTACCAAGCCATCTATAACGTGAGTGGTGTGGAATACGTACAGGTCGCTATGGGACGAGATAAAGCCAAAATGGGCGCTGATGATATTCAACTCGATCAGTTCGAAACTGCCACCATTGACCAGGACACTGACGTGGAGGTGAAGACGGATGCCGGATAAGCAATACACGGCAGAGTACGGCCTTGATGACTTACTCAATGAATTGCCGATTTCGCTAGCGTATGAAGAGGGCACCAAAAACGCTAAACTGTTGTCCTTATATGCAGATGGCATGGTCGACACGCTGAAACTCATTCAGAAGATTGATGATTGGCGCAACATTGATAACGCCGAGGGTGTGGCGCTCGACATGATTGGCAATGACCGGGGTGTTTACCGTAACGGGGCTGATGACGCCTTCTATCGGTTTGAAATCAAAACGAAGCAGCTTCAACGAATGACTGACGGGACGTACGATAGCCTAATCAAGCTGGTATGCGACGCTTTAGATGCCGATTACGATGAGGTCAACGTCCGACCGATGTACGAGAGTACTGGCGAACCTGATGCCATTGAAATCACTAATATCCCTGGTCACTATATTGATGATGAGCGTAAAGAGCAACTGCTGTTTGACCGACTGCAAGAATCACTAGCGGCTGGCATTCGGCTAGCTAACGTGGAATTCGTTAAGGAAGTGACTGGGTCACTCTACATGACCGGATTCGCTCAAACGAGCACTCACGATGTAGCTACATGAACCAGCATTACGACCAAAACTTAAGCTTAACGGGATCTACGATGCTCAATAGTGGCATCGTGACCCACAACCAAGACAACGTAACGATGAAAGGGGGACTTGATTAATGGTGGAGAAAGACGAATCCATTAACTATCAATTTACTAAAGCTGGCCATGACCTTGCTATTCGAGCACTAGCCGGAGTCACTCAGTTGGATTTTACTCGTGCAGTAACTAGTACGGATAACCATTTTGCTGATACTGAAGCCGACACGTTGGCGATTACTGAACTAGCTAACATCAAGCAAACAATTGACCTAAAAGAGGTTGATGCGGTCGATGATGACCCATCATTTGTAAAGGTACCAGTGGTCATCAACAAGGCCGAGATGGAAGAGGACTATGCCCTTTTAACCATTGGTCTGTACTGCAAGCCTAAAGATGGTGATGAGGTCTTATATAGCGTTTGTGCGATGCAAGACCCTATCTACATGCATAAATCCAGTAATAACTCGACCTACTCGATTGACTTAAACACCTTGGTTGGGTCAGCAGCTAACGTAGTCATCAAAGTAGACCCGGCGGGTATGGTGACTAACGCCACTTTTGATGCATTCAAGGTAACGATGGGTCAACAGTACGCGCTAAAGTCTGATCTGGACGCCTACCTAAAATCTCTCCCGGCCAACGTAGCGCTAACGGACAAGGCTAACGTGTTTACCGAGCAACAAGTCTTGTCAGCGGGTGCGGTCAACGGCGCGGGCGCGCCAGCACTCTTTAAAGGCGACGTGGACGTGCCCAGCGATGTGGTGCGCGCCGACATGCTCAAACCTAACCTCATTGATGTGGCCACGGACGAGTGGCTACTAGCCAACGCTACACGAGATGATTACACTTTTACGGCTGTTAAAGGCCAAACTTACAATATTGGGGTAGCGGCACAGATTGGAACCGATGGCGAAGTTTTTGCCTTACAGTTACGGGTGCCATCAGATACGGATAGCAGTCACCTTGACTTAGTAGCAACTAAGGTATCGGGTTCGGCACAACAGCTCTATAAATCATGGACTGCTACCGTTGACGGGGTGATTCGATTACGCCCAGCTTACAACGTGCCATCTGGCTCGGGATTGACGGGTGCAGACGTGTTGTTCCGGTACGTAGTGGTCACTAATTCAACGACCCAAGTATCATATCCAACTGCACAGTACAATCGCCATGCTACGCAATCGATAAGGAACAGGACATCGTAGGAACGAACAACCTGATTGCGACTTCTTCGTGGATTGCACTGGCACAATACGGCTACTATACGGCGGATGGCGGCTCTTTGATGGGCAGTAATGGAGCTATAGACGACATTCACAGCGACTATATTTCGATTGCTCCTCAAACGATGATGTTTACTTGGTATTCGATTCCTACTGGCGGAGGAGCAACTGTTCACTCCTATGATTCAACTAAAAAGTGGATTAAGAGTTTCCCAATTCCTAATGCTGTTGGCTCAACCAAAATTGACCTACCAGCGAATACGGCGTTCATTGCCATTAACGTTCCCAACCCCAACACTCGTAGTGGCTTATGCAAATTGACGGTTGGTGATGTCAAAACTGATTGGACGCCGGCGCCAGAGGATAAAGTAAATGTATCTGATATGCGTAAACCAGCCAATCAAGTTGCCAGCATTGATGAGGTTAACGCCAAGCAAGATAAAATTGGTTACACCCCTGCTGATGATGACAATGTGATTCACCGCGACCCTAATACTGGGGCAGTGACTGAGTCCGGTAACTTTCCTGAGTTAAAAGTAAAGGGGGTATCAGTCGCTACGAGCGACGATTTGAAAAGCCTTGAAGATGCGTCTTGGCATACAATAACTGGTAATAATGAATCTCTATCTTCATATATTTGCCTGTACAAAAAGAATAATGAGGAAAAATATGTAGATTTAATATTACATGGAATAATGGGAACTGGAAAAAATACTATTTTAAATACTCCTGACATACAAACAGAGTTATTAGATTTAAAAGATATTGTTAGCGCCCCAAAAGAGGTTAGCGGAAGGATAGTATGTCTGTCTAACGTCAACGGCAGTGGCTTTGTAGAAATATCGGGCACAAAGTTAACATTCGCTTGGTATAGCACCGTGTTATCAGTAGGTTCAAGAATAGAAAGTACAAATTCTTCTGATGACACCCCATTTTTAAGGGTTACTTTTGACTAATTATTTCAATTAATATGTGAAGGAGGAACCATAATGGCAATTTATTACGTAAAAACAGAGAATAACAGAGGAACTATTTTTGACATTCCCGCAAGTAGCAGATATTCAATACTGCTTGTGAAGCGTGTTGAAGCTTACTGAAATACACAAGCAAAGTACTTGATTTTGTCGGACAAACAGTCATACAATATAATCGTACTATTGGGATTGATGAATTACTTCCGATTAGTTTCATTATCAATAGTACAATTCATCTAACTGTTGAATCATAGAACAACTAATGGGGTAGGGTAATAAAATAGTACGCAGTTAATCTAATTCAACGTGGATGAACGGCTAATGAAGGCACTTACCTGGGGCGAGTAAGTGCATTTTATTTGCCATAAGTTAATATATGATATACACTAACACTTGTGTTACTTTCCCCCGTATGGATGCCTAATCCTGCTAAAAAGAAGTAGCACAATCAAGCCTCCTCCAAAGGCTTATGTGTATTTCCCCAATACACAACTGTGGCCGTTTAAGTTGTTTTTTAAGCCTACTTTTCTCTAGACTTGAACGGCCTTTTTTGTTATGGTAAAGTATTCATTGTACTGCTGTTTGGAGTGCGCCAAATGGTGGTACAGTCTTAGCGGAACCGCTAATTTACAAATCAAACTCAACAGTTTATAGTACCGCTAAGTTAAGCATGCCCCATTACGGGGTGTGCTTATTTATTTGGATGATAAACTTTAACACCTATAGCGATAGGTGTTTTTATTTTGCCTAAAATTTAAGGAGGAACACCAATGTTAATTTATTATGCAGCTGTTAATCAGGATACTGGACAAGTTACAGGAGTTCCACAAGCTAGTGCCAGCGATGGACTGCACATCTGTTTGGTTCCAGAAACATCTAAAGAATATTTTCTCCGGTGGCCAACGGTTTTTGCAGTTAAGGACGATGCTGGTCATCTTCAAGGCGCACCATGGTGTCCGGATCTAAGTATTGATTATTTACGGAATACTATCGATCAGCAGGCAGTTAAATTGGATGCATCTACTGCTATGGTTGATAACCTAAAAACACAACTAACTAGTCAAACTGAATTAACTAATAGCGCCATTATGGAGCTGTCTATGTACGTGACCGTACCGGCCGACCAAGCGGCCATAACTACCACGCCAAACATATCAACTGCGGCTACTACACCCACGGATGATACTGCTGATACGAACACCACTGACACTACGAATGGGGGTGCAAACTAATGAAATTTCCTGCAATCTCACGTATTTGGGCAAGCGCAGTGGAATCCAGATCGATCACCATTGATGATGTGCCAGCACTCTTCAAGGTTGATGCTCAACAGTACATTATGACTGATTCTGCGACCACCGATACTAAGGCTACCGTGGGGGCTTCCACATCTGTTAATTAAGTTGACGTTTTGTAAGAATACTTTTGTGAAAGAAGGGATAGTTTGAACGATGCAGACCATAAATTGCTCATGCAACATGACACTGAACTATCAGATCACGAACGTCGAATCAATGATCTGAGCGACAAAATGACAGATACGCTGAATCGAGTAGATGAAAGTAACAAGTATCTGCGTGAACAGAACAATCGAATTCTTGAGGCCGTAATTAAAGGGAACGAGAAGAGTGAGAGCCACAAAAATGAAATGGAGACCATTAACCGTCAGAACTTGTGGAAAGTGGTCACCATTGCGATTGGCTCAAGCTCCGTTATTTATTTGATTTTGCAACAAGTCATTCACATGATTCACTAATAGGAGGAATTTAAAATGAACAATCCATCAAACGTAATGTGGGCACAGCTTATTTTAGATAACAAGGCCGCTATCGAGGACGTGCCGGCACAGCTCCAAGCTGGGGTTGGTGAGGTGGTCGATTACTTCACCAAAAATGCTCAACCAGCCGAATCTAAGCCCACCACAGAGCCGACTACTGCACCAGCTAGCGTGGCTACTACGGTGGCCACCACCGGCCAATCGGACGCCGACCAAGCAATCGATGACGCCAACAAAGCCGTGGACGACGCTACCAAGTAAGGAGTGATCCATAATGGATAAATTTTTTCAAACGCTCAATGACTCCGGTATTTTCGAAGTTCTGGGCGTTTTTCTGACGGCAGTAGTTTTACCGTGGCTCAAGCAGGCGCATGCTAACGCCAAGAACTCTAAAATCGCTAGTGCTTACGATGTGCTGGACAAGGTGACAGAGGGTGCGGTTGCACTGATGTCAACCGAATACGAAAAAACGAGTCAGGCCAAGCATGACCAAGCCGTGGCGACCATTGAGTCACAACTCGCTAAAAAGGGCGTCAAGGGTATTGATGCCAAGGATATTGACCTCGCGATCGAGAAGGCGTATCAGTACTTTACGACTACTGATACCAAGTCACAAGCGAAGCAAGCGGAGTTTAACGCCGGTTTGGCTGAGGCTGAAAAGGTGAGTGCTGAGCAAGTCGCTGTGACGCCTGAGCCAAGCACTGACGATGTGCAAACTCCTGCTGATGAGGCCGAAGAGCCATCGGATAAATTAACGGAACTGTACGTGGCACAAGGCAAAATCGAAGCCGCTATCGCCAAAATCAAAGGGAGTGATGACGATGCCACGGTATGACATGGTCGATATTTCCAACAACAATGGAGCAATTTCAACCACCACCTTTAAGGCTATGAAAGCTAAAGGGGTTAAGGCGGTCATCGCTAAGGTCAGTGAGGGCACCTACTTCCAAGACGGCTTAGCTAAGGCGAACCTTGCCCGTGCCAAATCAGTCGGTTTAGTCATCCACGCCTATCACTTCGCCCGTTTTACTACGGTAGCGGGCGCGCAGGCCGAAGCTCGTTTTGCAGTCAACTGCGCTAAGGCGGCGGGTTTGCCGATCGGTCACGTCCTTGTGTGCGACTTTGAGAGCTACAATCGAGGCTGGGCGCAGAACAACGCCACGACTAAGGCATTTGCTGAAATCGTCAAGGCGGCCGGTTATCGCTACGACCTCTACACGATGGGGTCATGGGTCAGCTCTGTGTCGATCAACAACTCTGGTCGTGCCGGTTGGATTGCCAACTATCCTTACTCGGCGACTGGTAAACGCTACTACTCCGACTACAACTCATGGCAGTGGACTTCTAGCGCCACGTTCCTCGGTAGTGGGAGCCGGTTTGACGTGTCAGTCAACTGGTCGGACTTCTACTTTGCCGGTGGTGCTACGGTTCTCAAGCCTAAAAACACTGGCACCTACTTTGACTGGACGCCCGCATGGATTTACCCCAAGTACCAAGTGGCCGCCTACAAAACGGCCAGTGCGGTCGGTAGCGGTAAAGGGGCAGTTAAGACCTACAAGCCCAAGACCCAGCTACACGTCAAACGACTGGTCAAATCGGGATCGTCCAAGGTCACACGTTTTGAGCTGACCAACGGGCTTTATATCACGGCGTCCAAGGACTACATCAATAATCTTTACTACACCAACGCTAAAAAGCACGTTAAAGTGGTCAAGTCGGTGCGCGGGACTGGCAAGTACACCAGCAAAAAGTTTGATGACAAGTACCTCAAGCAGAAATATGTAGCCGGTACGGAGTTTGATGTCGCTAAGGTCGTCGCGGTGGGTGAGGTCAGCCGACTGCTGCTAGCTGACGGTACTTACATCAGCGGGAACAAACTGATTAACAAGTTCATCGCCTAGCTCAACAAAGTGGTTGTTGCACTTTTTGCACTAACCACACAAAGTCAAGCATTGCTAAAATGGAAATAGTACGACTATTGCATATTTTGCAACAGTCAAAAGAAGCCAAGTTCTAATTTGCGGGTACTTGGCTTTTTGCTGTATAATAAAAGCACAGGGTTAGTTGGTGTGCTTGCCCACACTTACCTGTGCTTCGTACGGATTAATTCATGTTACTTACTATGACTATGATCATAGATAGTAAAGCCTATTCCGACTAGGCTAGATGCAATCACTGTCACATGCTCAATTGCTGCAAGCGACAGATGCGGCATCATCTGAATCAAGATTGTAAGTACTGTGAAGAACATTCTCGTCCTCCTTTTGGGCAACTATTGGTTGGCTAGACCTTGAAGCGTTGTCCGTTTAATAGTGTATCATGAATGAATAAAATATTATACTTTCATGAGTTGCATATTGCTAAATTAGTTTAAATCTCTTGAAAATAACAGTTGGTGTGTTATCATGTACTACAGATTGTAAGTGAAGAACATTTTCGCTCTCGTATAGACTTGGCCGTCTATACAGTGCATAGAGTGCTGGTGTTATTCATTGTTTACCTCCTTTCTTGCTGGTCTGCAAGAAGGGCTACATATTTTAAAAGCCGCTCAGCCCCTAGTCGGGTTGGGTGGCTTTTTTGTCGTGCTCAAATAAATTTAAAAAATATACGCATTTGAGTTTACAATATACGCAATTGCGTATATAATAGTAACTGTAGATGAGGGATAACAACAAACGAAAGCAGAGGTAATCGCCATGAAAAAGTCATTGATGTTTAAAATTGCTCACAGTGTTGCACGTCAAATCGTTGCCGAAGTTGGTGATTACCAAATTGCTTTTAAGCTAGCCCTTAAAGACATCTGGAACGGCGTTAAGACTGCTGAAAAGGGCTTCAACGAAGATGAACTTGTCGACAGTTTGAAAGAGATCTTACACGATACCCAAGTTGCCGAAGGCAAGCAAAAGACGGTTTCACATTTGGCGTTCCAAACTGGGTTATCAAAAAGAGTTTTGCCGGTGCGCACGGCGACTTACGTGCATCATTTATCTTTAACGGTACTTCATCAATTAACGTAGTTCGGGAAACCGAAAAAGCTGAATTAATCAACTTTACTACTGATAACGGCGACATCGAAGTTTGGTGTCCCAAGTCAGTTTTAGCAGCCTAACAAAATTGAAAGTAGGGTAATCACATGAAAGAAGTTAAACCATTAGATCAGTATCTAAAAGCAATTGGCACCACCCGGAACGAGTTTGCAAGTAAGAACGGCATCTCACCATCAACTTTACAAAGCATCGTCAGTCGTGACACCAAGGCCAAGTCATTTACTCTTGACCTATCATCAAAGCTGGCTCAGGCCGGTGGCATGTACATCGACGATTTTAAACGGGTAATGACCAAGTACGAAAATGGCGAGGACGTTGATTTAGCTAAGGACAGCGTAGAGGGAGTGCGGTCATTTCGTTTTGGCGAATTGTTTGGCTTACTGCAACATAGCGCCGAGCTACTCAACAAAGATGGGCACAACAAGCGGCTCACTGATTTCGTTAGCTACATGCGCCACGAAATCGAGAACTTTGATCGACGTCCCGGCCAATATCTGATGAAATTTGTGCTGAGAGCGACCAGAGATTTTCCAGAATACCCATACTTTGAGCTACAGCAACAGGTTATTGATGCGATTGATGTTGCTGGAATGACGGATAGTCCGCTCACACCAATTTGGCTTACTGGCATGGCATCTGTAAATAAGGTGTTAGATGCCTACGATAGTGGGTCAAAGGAACCGTTAAAAGAGCATACCGGTCAAATCATCACACTGGAAAAAGTTACTAAAGCAAACGAAGGGAAGTAATCATCATGACCAATAAAGATGAATTTTTGAAAGTAGTATCTCAGCTTGATGTGCCCGTTGAAAAGATCATTACTTTAGACAACGAATTTGACGGTGAGGGAATCCACACTCACGGATCCAAAACGATTACTATCGTAGATTTCGGCAAGTTTTATGATGACGTCATTACCAACAGCGTTAATGATTTAGCGCTAGCCGACTTGGAACATGCATGCGAAAACGAAGACCTCGACTTGCTGAAATTTGTGCTGTTTGATTTAATCCGGTTGAACTGGGTTAAAACTGATAGTTACACCGTAAAATACGATAAGGCTATTGCCTAAACTAAACCGCCCACCTCAATCGAGATGGACGGCTTTTTTCATGCGTTGAACGCCCTAGCAACCCGCTCAGCGGTTTCCACGTCAGCGTAGTCAAAGTGACCGGCTAAGTCGCCGTTGATAAAGACGAGTACCGATTTGCCGCGCGCAACGTAGTAGGGAGCTTCGAATTCATTCATTGGATCACCTCCGCCGAGTAGGTATGAGATGACCACACGAATTACTTTATTATGGTAGGAAAAATAAAAAAGTTGAAATTTTCCGAAATTTTGCGATTGATGTACCCCTTGGGGGAGAACGGATTTCGAGATGAGTTTGCATCTGAGAGGCCAAAAAGTTTGCACTTGGGGTCAAAACAGGGGTTAGGTGCAAACTTCGTGCAAACTATTTGGACGTTGAGGGTGATTGAAAGAGCAATAAAAAAGCTCAAAACGTTGATTTAACAGCGTTTTGAGCTTATATGGAGCTTCAGAGATGTTCCAGAAATCACCCGCACGGGGATCGAACCCGTAACTCCGCCTTGAGAGGGCGACGTCTTAACCAATTTGACCAGCGGGCAAGGTTATCAATGACGCCTATTTAGTTGCTTAACACAATATATAAATTTACACGATTTTTGCTCAAAAGTCAATGTTCTTGCGGGGAATATTCACGTAAATTGAATACGATGGGCATTTTGTCCCGAATTTGGGATTAGTTATTGACATTTTTTTACCAAGCCGGTAAACTTATTAATTGTCGGATAGCTTATTGGGTATTCGCCAAATTGGTAAGGCAGCGGACTCTGAATCCGTAATTTACTGGTTCGAGCCCAGTATACCCAATCATTGAACAATTGAACCGTTCTCGTTGAGTTGAAAAACTTAGGGAGGGCGGTTTTTTAATTAAGTGAGTAAAGGACGGTTCGCATGATTTTTACGTGGCTTATTATTATCATCCTCGCGCTAGGGCTAATTCAGGGGTATCACAGCGGCTTTGTGGCGGTGTTTATCCATTTAGTTGCCTATGTCTTAGCGTGGGTCATTGCGATGTTATTTGCCAATAAACTGGCGGATGTTGCTTACTCGTTGTATACGGCTAAGATTGGTACGGGGAGTCAGTTCTTTACGGTGCCTCGCGCGTTAACGGGAACGATCTTTTTTGCGCTATTTAGTGTCACGTATGGCATCATTCGCCACATTGGCAAGGATTTGAATATGATTACGAAATTACCAGTGGTTCATTTGACGAATGCGCTGCTGGGGGCCGCTACGAGTTTTTTAGTGCGCTACTTATTGATTTTCCTACTATTAAACGTCATCACCTTGTTTCCAAGTACCTGGATTCAACAGCAGTATCAAACGTCTGTGATTGCGCAACAAATGGTCAAGCAGACGCCAATTATGTCTAAACAGCTTTACCGAATGTGGCAAAACCGAAGTTAGAATTAATAATTATCTCTTAAGACTTGAGTAGGGCACACCATTTACAAAAAAATGCGTTAAGATAGCCTTACTACAACAATAAGGAGACTACTCGTTATGATTTCGTTGATCGTTTTGGGCATCATTGTCTTTTTCGGACTGCGCCTATTTTTCGGTCTGTTTGGGTGGCTGTTTCGATTAATTGGCCTCGTCATTATTGGCGGCCTCATCTTTGCTTTTGCGTCCTCGTTTATCGGCATCTTTGTGATTATTGCACTGGTGCTGTTAGGGAGTTGGACCTTTGGCAATTTATTTAGTTAAACCAATTAAAGATAGTGTTAATTAAACGATTAAACGGTGACTTGCTAGTTGGCAAGCCACCGTTTTTAGTTAGGAACATCAAAAAAGCACAATGATCAAGAATGATGGTCGTTGTGCGGTTGTCAGTTAACTATTCAAATGAGAGATCAAGCAGCCAGAGTTGTTGCTGCCTAATGTGACCGGTTGTGATCCAAACATGTCGGTAATCGGGTTTGGATTGTTTGGTTAATTCGTAAAAGTGGTCGAGTAGGTCGCTATACTCACCAACGAAGGCGTCAGTCATTAAGTTGACACTGAGGCGGTTGCTTGGAAAATAGAGTTCCTGGTTAGCAACCGGAACGGTGTCAGGAATCCCAATCGTCACCGTATTGGCATAGTCCCGGGGATTAAAAATTACCCGGTCAGGATGCCGATTTACGTAGGTCAGGACGTTATAGATCGAATCAGAATTACTTGCCACACCAATTGCCCCTTTTCTTTCAAATGCTACCCCATTGTAGCAAATAAAGTTAGGAGCGTCAGCAGAAGTGCGTTTGTGTAACCGCTTAACTCGAAAATTTAAACTAAATTATAAAAATGACACAATTTAATCGGTGTACTAGTTCAAGTTAGTTACGACGGTTTAAAATTAGTATTAATCGGATTAAAAATCCCTGTTAAAATGTGGATTGAGTCACCATAATTATGAAAATTTAAAATTAGTTACCAATGCGAGCTTGACATGGCGGGTGTTTCAGACTACAATTTATTAGAAATCAATGAGGGAAACTCAACTGATTTTAAGTCTAAGAAGCAACTATAAGGAGTGGTTTTTTTGGCAAAAGCACCTAAAGCATCTGAAATTGATTGGAGTAATTTAGGCTTCAATTATATGGATTTACCATATCGTTTCTTGGCCCATTGGAAAGACGGCAAGTGGGACGACGGCGAATTAACAGAAGACGCAACTTTACATATCAGCGAAGGTTCAACCGGGTTACATTACGGCCAAGCGGACTTTGAAGGTCTCAAGGCTTACCGGACAAAGAACAACGACATTCAATTATTCCGTCCAGACCAAAACGCAGCGCGGATGCACAAATCTTGCGAACGTTTATTGATGCCTGCTTTCCCAGAAGACAAGTTTGTTGAAGCGGTTAAGTCAGTGGTTAAAGCGAACGCCGACTACGTGCCACCATATGGCACTGGTGGGACTTTATACTTACGCCCATTGATGATCGGTGTCGGTGGTAACATCGGGGTTCACCCAGCTCAAGAATACATCTTCACGATTTTTGCAATGCCCGTTGGTGCCTACTACAAGGGCGGCGTTACGCCAACCAACTTCACCACGTCATACTATGACCGGGCTGCCCCTCATGGGACTGGTCAAAGCAAAGTCGGTGGGAACTACGGTGGGAGCCTCTTACCAGGGGACGAAGCACACAAGGCCGGTTACTCAGACGTTATCTACCTTGATCCAGCTACCCATACCAAGATTGAAGAAGCCGGTTCAGCTAACTTCTTTGGTGTAACGAAGGATAACGAATTCGTGACGCCAAAGTCAGATTCAATTTTGCCAAGTATCACTAAGAAGTCATTACTGTACTTAGCAGAACATAACTTAGGGATGAAAGCCATCGAAGGTGACGTCTTCATCGATAAGTTGGATCGCTTTAGCGAAGCTGGTGCCATGGGTACCGCTGCCGTTATCGCACCAATTGGTGGGATCGAATACAAGGATGAATTACACGTCTTCTACAGCGAGACCGAAGTTGGCCCCGTTACGCAGAAGTTGTATGACACCTTAACTGGTATCCAATTCGGTGACGTTGAAGCGCCAGAAGGTTGGATCCAAAAAGTTGAATACTAAACACTAGAACAGTCATTGTTCTTGAGAGCCAGCTTGTCGGTTGATGAGCTGGTTTTTTGTATGCTGTTACTTGTGTCCAGCGTAAGCATTCTTCTGTTTAGTTTGTGAAGTTTGATTTGCGTGAACTGCC
>NZ_BBAD01000012.1 GCF_001311075.1 Secundilactobacillus similis DSM 23365 = JCM 2765 | reverse complement strand
CCTCCCGCGGCATCCTTCCACTATACAAAACCAGAATCATTTCACAAACTAAGCACACTTACGCTGGACACAAGCGACAGTAAAAAACCCCCGAAAAACTTCGAGGGTTTCATAGCTCTTAATCTTGTTCCTGATGCCGTTTTCGAACCACACTGTGGCGGTAGCCATAGCTAAAGTAGAAGATCAATCCGATGATCAACCAGATGAAGAAGGCAATCCAAGTGAAGGCCTTTAGTTCCAACATTAAAATGACACACAAGATAAATGAAATGATGGGCAATACCGGGTAGAACGGTACTCGGAAGGCAGAATCAAGTTGGCTAAATTCAGGATTGCGCCGAAGAAAGACGATCCCAATGGAGACCATCGCAAAAGCGAAGAGGGTCCCGATGTTAACCAATTCCGTGATTTTGTCGATAGGGATAATGCAGGCAAAGACACTCCCTAAAATCCCAAATAACCAAGTGTTGGTGACCGGAACGTGGGTTTTAGGGTTCAATTGACTGAATAATTTAGGCATCAAACCGTCACGGCTGATGGCAAAGACCAACCGGGTTCCACCGTAAAGAAAGACGATCAAAACGGTGGTCATCCCAATGACGGCCCCAAGCGAAACAATCCCAGAAACCCAGTCTTGGTGAATAAAATGAAGCGCATAGGCAACGGGATCGGCAACGTTTAAGTGGGTGTATTTAACGATCCCAACTAAAACAACCGAGAGTGCAATGTAAAGCGCTGTTGCCAGTAAAAGGGAGCCGATGATGCCGATTGGCACGTTGCGTTGCGGGTTCTTAACTTCTTCGGCAGCCGTTGAGACCGCGTCAAACCCGATATAGGCGTAAAAGGCAACCGCCGCACCGGAAACGACACCCTTCATCCCAAATGGTAAGAAGGGATTGTAGTTTTCGGGACGGACATAGAAGACACCCACGATAATGAATAAAATGATCACCACGATTTTTAAGATGACCATGATGGCGTTGATTCGAGCGGATTCACGAACCCCACCGATTAGCAAGAACGAAATGATCATGATGATCACAAATGCTGGTAGGTCAAAGAACGCGTGGGGCATCCCCGCCGTGCCATAGGCCGCTCGAAGGGCCTCTGGTAAGTAGAGATGAAAGCCCGCTAAGATGTTTTGGAAGTACGATGACCAACTCGCAGCCACCGCTGACACTGAGAATAAGTATTCTGAGACTAATGCCCAACCCAGTATCCAGGCGATAAATTCGCCGAATACTGCATATATGTATGTATACGCACTACCAGCTAAGGGAATTGTTGATGAAAATTCCGAATAACACAGTGCCGCCAGCGAACAAACAACCGCGGCTAAGATGAAGGCGAGAAAGGCGCCAGGACCAGTGTATTTGGCAGCAATGATCCCCGGGGTGATAAAGATCCCCGCACCAACGATGGCCCCTACGCCCATCGTAATCAAACTAAAAGCAGTTAACGACTTTTCCAACCCAGTTTTCTTAAAGATGTCAGTTTTGATATCTTTGCGTAAAAATAGATTGGCATGTTTCTTTCTATCACTCATTTCAAAGATCCTTTCCAATCGGAATAACACCTAATTTTAATGAGCTTGACAGTTAATGTCAATTAATGGCGGCAAATCGCTGTATTTATGAGAAAATTTTAATCTTAGCGGGACTTGTAACTTCGGGACAGCTGTTATAAACTACTAAAAGTGAGATTACCCTGGGTAGTCGTCGTTCAATGATCAAAGAGGAATTGTGTGGAGAACCATGAGTAGCGAATCTGGCAGGTGGAAGCCAGGTGATGGGCAACGCAAGGCGCGCTTTGTAGAGCGTTTAGTTGAATAGCCTTGAGTGGATAGTTATATCAACAAGAGTGGTACCGCGGGTCGTCTCGTCTCTTACAATGGATCATTGTGGAGAAGGGACTTTTTTTATGCCCACGTCGTCGATACAGAAAATGTCAATTATGAATAGGAGCGCAAACATGGATTACAAACAACTCGTTGCGGATACGTTAGCACCAGCGCTGGCAGATAGTTTGTCAGTTACTGATATTTACCAAAAAATTGAACGGCCTAAGGACTCAGCTAAGGGTGATTACGCCTTTCCAGCCTTTACCTTAGCCAAGATCTTCAAGAAGGCCCCACAACAAATTGCTGCGGACATCGTTGATCAAATCGATACGACTCAGTTTGACAAGGTGGAAGTTGCCGGCCCTTACGTAAACTTCTTCTTGGACAAGGCGAACTTTAGTGCTGACATTTTAACTCAAGTGTTAACTGAAGGTGCCGATTACGGTCAAAACGAAAACGGCAACAACGGTAACGTGCCAATTGACATGTCATCACCTAACATTGCCAAGCCAATCTCAATGGGGCACTTGCGGTCAACCGTTATTGGGAACTCGATTGCTGAGATTCTGAAGAAGAACGGTTACAACCCAATCAAGGATAATCACTTGGGTGACTGGGGAACGCAATTTGGGAAGTTGATCACCGCCTACCTGAAGTGGGGCAACGAAGAAGACGTTAAGAAGGACCCAATTTCAAACTTGGTCAAATACTATGTTAAGTTCCATAAAGAAGACGTTGAGCACCCAGAATTGGATGACGAAGCCCGTGAATGGTTCAAAAAGTTGGAAGATGGCGACGAAGAAGCACACCACCTTTGGGCTTGGTTCCGTGAAGAATCATTGAAGCCTTCAACGCCATTTACGACAAGTTGGGGGTTAAGTTTGACACTTACAATGGTGAAGCGTTCTACAACGATAAGATGCAAGCCGTTGTTGATGAATTAAAGGCAAAGGACTTACTTCACGAATCACAAGGTGCCCAAGTGGTTGATTTGAGCAAATACGACTTGAACCCAGCCTTGATCTTGAAGAGTGACGGTGCTTCCCTTTACATTACACGGGATATTGCAACGGCCGTATACCGTGATAAGACTTATCACCCAGCCATGAACCTCTACGTTGTTGGTTCAGAACAAATGTACTACTTCAAGCAATTGAAGGCCGTATTGACTGAAATGGGCTTAGCTTCAGCTAAGGACTTACACCACATTCCATTTGGTTTGATCACCGTAGATGGTAAGAAGTTGTCAACTCGTTCAGGCCGGATCATCTTGTTGGACGAAGTGTTGGATGATTCCATCGAAATGGCCAAGAAGCAAATTGCCGAAAAGAACCCTGATTTACCTAACAAGGACGAAGTTGCGAAACAAGTTGGGGTCGGTGCTATTATCTTTGGCGATTTGAAGAATGAACGGATGAACAGTATCGACTTTAACTTGGCTGATCAATTGAAGTTCGAAGGTGAAACTGGCCCATACGTTCAATATGCACACGCCCGGGCAGAAAGCATCTTGCGGAAGGCTAGCGACGTGACGATTCCAGAAACCGGCGCGAAGTTATCCGACCCAGAAGCTTGGGAAACGGTTAAGGCTTTGGCTGACTTCCCAGATACGGTTGTCACTGCCTTGAAGGAATTCGAACCATCTGACATCGCCAAATACTCGATTCGTTTGGCAAAAGCCTTCAACAAGTACTATGCACATTCTAAGATTTTGGCTGACGATGCTGAAAAGCCAGCGCGTTTGGCTTTGGTTAAGAGTGTCTCAACTGTTTTGAAGGAAGCACTGCGTCTATTGGGCGTTGAAGCACCTAACGAAATGTAATTTAAGATTGAACTTACGAAAGCGAACTGGCTTGGGCTGGTTCGCTTTTTTGTTGTCGTTTGTGTCCAGCGTAAGTGTTGGGTGCGATTTGGGGGGAAGGCTGTTTGTCGTCGCTTCGCTCGCCAAAGCCGCGTTGAAAAGCGCTCGTTCAGGCTACAAAATTCGGCGCCACTTAAACTGTCATTCCCAGGGCTCCTGACATTGCAGGAACTTGTCAACCACGTGCTTTCTGGCCACCACGCCGAATAGTTCTGCACGAGACTGAGAGCTGCATGCAAGGCAACATCGGTAAACCCGCCAGGCCCGGGCGCCTTCACCGATGTTACCTTGCACACTGCTCTCAACCCGCCTCGCTCCGCACACTTACGCTGGACACAAGTGACAGCAATAATCCATCCTCATTATAAGACACCATGATTAATAAAATAATTCTAACCAATGATGCACAAGGGCCGTTAAGCCAGTTGAATTCTGTGAAGCTCATCAATTTTAACCACCGATTACCGAGTATTGGTTAGGACGTTATCCATTTTAAGATGAATTTTTATGAAAATAATAACGTTAGGGTAGAAATTGGCCTAGGGTGGGATTGTTAGTGAATAAAACGACTGTCGAATTGTGATCACTAAATTGATATTCAATATGTTTTGAATACTTATTTAAAAAGGTGCTTTCAATTCATTTTTAATTTTGCTATTCCGTTGATATAAAACTAACTGGAACGAATTAGAACGAAAATCCCGGTATAATAGGATTCTCGTTCTTGATAAAATCAATTAAAACTAACTAAAACGAAACTCGTGTGACCATCTGTGACCATTTGGCCTTATTTTAGGCCTAAAAATGTAAGCGACAAATTTATAATATTTTTCGCATTACCCAAGTTGAGCTAATGCATTGACCGCTTTAGCAGCTTCCACATGCTGGTCGGCCTGAAGCAGATGGGCGTAAACTCGCATCGTAACGTTTGGATTTTTATGCCTAGTCGTTGAGACACATACGGGATTGAAACGCCCCTACCAAGCAAAAATGAAGCGTGAGTGTGTCTTAGACCATGGTAGGTGATCTTCTTGGTGATCTCAGCGTCTTTCAAGATGGACCGCAGATAATCTTCAATGGAGTTGCCCCACGAAGCAGAGTAGGTGGGGGAGCTACAAATCAGATTAAGTTCGTTTTGCCGAAGCGCTTGCCAAAACATCAATTGCTGGCGTGGACGATACTTTTTGAGTTGCTCAATGAGTTGATTATCCACGTCAATGATCCGAGTCGATTGTCGGTTCTTAGTTGGACCGAATGGGGCAGATAAATCACGAGTGAAAGTTTTGTTGATGTTGATGGTACGCTCGTGGAAATCAACATCTTTCCAAGTCAATCCAGAGACCTCCGCTAAACGGGCGCCGGTTTTAATCGCAATCAGAATCGACATGGCCCGAAAGTCGGGTTCGGGTGAGTTCAGTATCTCGATGACCTTAGCTGTTAATTTATTAGCATCATGGAGCTCCAGATACTTCTCTGAGGCTGGTTTACTTGGACGACCTGACGCTACCGTGTTGACAGTAAAATCACGGTTAATAGCACCGTCAGCAAGGGCACTTTTAACTACCGCTCGGATAGTGATGCTGATAGCGTGACAGGTCTGTTTAGCCCTGGTCTCACCAATTGTATTGAGAAACTTTTGATACTCCATCCGGGTAACATCTGCAATCGGCATGGCGCCGAAGTACTTGCGAATCAACTTACCAGTCGATACGTAGTTTCGTTTGGTGCCATTACGGATAACTGGCTCCTTGTAAGTTGAATACCACTCATCGTAATAATCGGCTAGGGTGTAGTCCTTGGAATGGGGGACGTACCCAGTTTGGAGTAGTCCCTCTAGATCACTAGCCCAAGCAACGGCATCCTTTTTCTTCTTGAACGTTGCGGTCTCAAAGTCACGAGTGCCATCTTGAGTGAGGTATCCAACTCGAACACGCCATGAGTTACCACGTTTAGTAATACTTGCCATAATTTAATTTTCTCCTTTAATGCGCAGAGCAGGCAACATAAAGGATTGTGGCATCACCTCCTTTCAGGTATGATAGTAAAAAGGGCGTACTTCGCCTGTATATGTATTTGAACGTATTCCAAACTTGGCGGGGAGGGGTACGTTTTTTTATTTGACCAAGATTATTAAATCGTATATGATGGTACTGAAGGCAGGGTCTAGGGTCAAAAACCTGGTAATGGCATGTGAATGCACCCGGCTTTTTTTAGCTACCACAAAAACAATATGAATAATCAAAGATTTCGCCTGAGTTATTTTGTGGAAAATTTTTCTTGATTAATGTCGACCACTCTTTGTCTTGATGTTCAACGGCTCGCCAAAGTGCACCAACTGTAAAGTCAACTAACTGAAGACCAAAGGTGAATTCTGAATCTGCAAAGTTAATTGTAGGTGAAAAGTTTGTACGATTGAAAACTTTCAAATTTTCAGCTTTTGAATTCAGTGCATCTTGGTAGGAATTGTATATTTTTCGATCGTGCGTTTTCCCCATACTATCAATCATAGTAATTATTTTGGAACTGTGCCGGGTGGTATTAATAAATGTAGCCAGTTCTGTGAGGATTGTTTCAAAGCCTAATTGATAAACGTCATCTTTGCTTTCGACAATTTGTCGACCAAACAAATCAACTTTATTTATCTGAGCACCAAATAATTTTACATTGCTGGACGCTATCAAATGATAAACATCACTTTGGAGGCTGGCTTTTAATGCAGCGCGATCTTGCGCAGATTCTAGTTCTTGTCTGAAGGACAACTTTTTAGATTTGATTTCAGTTCAATTTGTGTATCCTTTAAGTACAACTTTTTGATATTTGTGTAGTCAGTAAATAAAGACTCCAATTCTTCATTATCAACTAAAAGGCCGCACATGATAAAATAATTAGGATTTCCGTCATTTGGGTCAGTTTTAGGAATTACACGTTTTTGAGGTGTCCCTGCCTCATCGATGTATAGAATACTCATTAGAACGGAAGGCTATCGTCTATATCCATTTCTTTAGCATTTTCGGGTTCCGATACCAATCCATATGATTTAAAAACTGTTTGGGATCCGCAAAGGGGACAATGGACCGCTTCAATTGATATAGAAATTGTTGAATTATCGCAATGATTATTTGTACACGTATTTATGAGTGGTGCACCACAATAGATGCAAAATTCGTTTTTTCCTAGTTCTGGTTGACACTCTTTTCCACAATTTAGACAATGCTTTAATGCTTCCAACTGTTTAATCTCCTTTTTTAATCACACATCGACTTTCTTGGCGGGAGGGCGATGTGTTTTTTTAGATAATTATAGTTGACCGTAGCGGTAACTACGGTATAAAATGTACTTAAGATAACTTGTGATGGACATGGCTGGGTTCCCGAATGGGAGTAGGCGTAAGGCTTAGAATTCCTTTGCCCCTGGGGTTATCTTTTTTATTTTTTGATATTAATTCCAGTCTTAAGATTCTGAATAATATGTTCAGGATCTTTTTTTATTTCCTCTATAATAAAGTCTACGACTTTAGTAGAATATGAATATCGGTTGCCAATTGTTATATGGTAAGTGTATTTGGGTTTTGATTTGATGTTATAGAATTTGTTGAATAGTTGAAAATCGTTTGTTGTGAACTTTACAGTTTGCGATCCATCCTTATATTTCTTTGTAATTAATATTTTATCCTTTTTCAATCTTTTATTGACGAGTGCTATAACTCTTGCATTTGTTAAAGGATGAGTAGAATTAGGATCCTTGATTTCTTTAACAATTTGAATTTTTGGATCTGCTTTGTTATCGATTTGGACTTTTAAATCTGCATCTTTTTCATTTTTAGTAATAAAAAAAGTGGTCTTAACGGGAATTGCAAAAGACTCGTTCTGTTCTTCAACTTCTCCTGCAATTTTATTTCTTTGCATAATTAATCGTTCAGCAACTTCTGGAGTATATTTTGCTCTGATCTCAACGTCTGATAGCTTATCTACCCTTAGATTTAAGCTTAAAAAGTTGTTTGCAATAAAGTTAGTTACATCAATGTTATGAAGCTCGTTTATTTTATTTGCATAGTTAATAACACACGCTTGAAATAGTGGGGCATAGATGGATTCATAATCTTCTGTAACAAAATGAGTACTTGTATTTCTTAACTCGACAATTTTTTCTAAGTTTATTCTTAACGGATCTTTATCATTAGTAAAGATCTTTTTTATTGTTTCCTCAAGTGAAATAGTTCTATCTGGGTGATTTTTAAAGTATATCGATTGCTCACCTTTTGAATTGATTAAATAAGCCTTTAACATTAACTCCCAAGCGTTACATATAAAAAAGCTAAAGCCTTCAATTCGATATTTTATTGTTGGCTTATTAAATATTTCAATGCCCATAATAAACGCTTCAACACTTTTATTAACTAACCGCTTTGATAAATCCTCCAACAAATTCACTTCTTTCTAATTTAAGCACTTTATTTTTTGTATCTATTCCCACCGCCAGAATTGGACTGGCACACGCGTCACCAGAGTGGGAGATGGGGCAGTTATTTAAAACTCAGGACAATGTTACTAATTGCAGGGGATACTTCTTCATAAGTATCGGTGTTAGCTGTATTACTTAGTTTAACGGTTAACTT
Organism: Secundilactobacillus similis DSM 23365 = JCM 2765; assembly: GCF_001311075.1. Classification (GTDB taxonomy): domain Bacteria; phylum Bacillota; class Bacilli; order Lactobacillales; family Lactobacillaceae; genus Secundilactobacillus; species Secundilactobacillus similis. The sequence goes on along the minus strand of NZ_BBAD01000012.1, from coordinate 49,631 downwards.
ACTAATATTTTTATCAGTTGCGCCTTTAAGTAAACCGTTAGCTTCAAAATCGGATGTGGCGTTAGGTTGAATGGTTGAGCCAATACCGGAATCCTGTAAACCAGCGTTTGCGTTTAGTTGTTGGCCGGTATTAGTAACAACGCTGTCGATTCCATTAGTTTGAACTTCTTTAGAACCATTATTTTTGGCCGTCCAATTAATCTGAACTACAAAGTAAGGATCATTAACACCAGATGCGCCAAAATATGTGGTTGCTATCTTTTTGGCATCGGCATTTTTAGGCTTCATACTGTATATTTTAATATTAGAAAAAGTAACTGTAAGATCACCTTGTTTAGCTTGTTTGTTGAGAGTTGTAACTTTTTTCAAAGTTCCATTAGCATCAAAATCGGACATATATTTCCATTGACCAACTTTTTCAGGACTACCATTGGTTACTTCCTGATTAGCCGAAGTTTTCTTACTTGAACTGGCAACAACCTTTGAGCTCTTTTTTGCGCCGATCAGTCTGTTGGGCGTAGACTAGTTTGCAATGAAATCATCGTCATCAAGTGAAATATCTAGAACTTGATTAGCCACAAGTCCTGCGGTATAAACGTATTTTTCAGGTACGTGGTATTGTTCACAAAATTTTAAAATATTAAATTGGGACGATTCTATACCAGCCAGGTTAAGATAATCCATTATCATTAGATAAAAGCCGCCACGATCTGCACGGCCTTCAATCTTCGTATTGCTAACATAGGTGCTTTCAATAAGTGGGTTAGCCGAATCGTCAACTAAACAGTGGATTAATTCATGAGCCTTAATTCGTTCTGGATACTCAGTATTTGAGTTGATGAACATGGTGTTGGTGTAAGGGAGAGAAAAACCATATACGCGATTTGGCAAACTGGAAGAATATTGGAAACTGATTCCATAATGCTTAATCAGCTGATCCAGATTGTAATTTTGTAAGGAATCAATATCAGCAAGTGCCTCACTTAACGTGTCAAATAGCATATATTAATCGTCCCCGTTCTCACCACTATCGTCTAGCTCCATATTACTGTACTTCTTAAGCCGTTCACGGCCTTCAGTAGATTGTAGGTATGTGGAGATAAGTGCACGAAGGGCGGCACGGTCTGAATCAGTTAATTCACCATCACGGTCAGTCAACATAGCGGTTCCGTCTAGAAGCTCTTCTATGTTGACTTTTTGAACATCATTTGTAGTAGACTTTGATTCATCTTGACTACCTAATAAGGTCTCAGCGGAAACGCCTAGTACGTTCGCAATCTTTTTTAGTGTATCGATGGAAGGACTCTTTCCCTTGTTATATTGGTAAATAACATTTTTGCTTAGTCCAGCCGAGACAGCGACTTGTTGTAAGTTCATACCACGATTTTTGGAATATTTTTTTATGTTGTCAAACACTGACATAGCAACGGTCTCCTTGGTTTGATGAACACAAAAATAACAGCTAAGGTGTAAAAGGTGTTGATATTTTTTACACCTATGGTATTATAGATTCATCAAGTAATTAAGCAACAAAAAACCAACAGCTTCATAACGTAACTTTGGTGAAGAACGGTTGAAGTATAGGGATTTTATAGCTTATTTCGTATGCACTTATTTTACAGCATTGCTGTAAAAAATGCAATAACTTGATGAATAAATTACGGAAGGGAAGTGAAATTAAAAAAGTCATCTCATAAGAGATGACCAAATTGTTTACTAGATATTTACCAAATGCACCAGAATTATTAATAAGTTTAGAAGTGTTCTTGAATGCAGAGAGAGCTGATGTATCGATCGTTGCATTCTTCATTACATCAGCTTCTTTCATAATTGAAGTCTTATTAAAGCCCTTGATCAGATCGTTGTTCTTGGAAACAGCGTTCATCAGTGCAGATGTCAGTATAGTGTTATCACCAAGGTATTTAAACCTAGGTTTCTAGAAATTTCTAACTAGCTCAGCATATCTTTTCAACCTTAGTTAAAGGCTGTCGGGCGCTCGTGTGGATTATTGATGTCAGTCACCACCTATGCGTTGCACCTTCACAACTCTTTGAAACGTGTTGTGCTTGGCTCAGGGTTGCCGTGCTGATAAATCAGTTTAGGTTTTCCTTGAATTCACCCGATTCAGGTCGATTATTGCTAATCGAGTGGGCAAGTCTAGTAAACAGATCAATTATAGCAGAGTTGATTAACTTATTCATTAATAAATTACGGAAAGGAAGCAAAAATATGATTGGAAATTTTAATGCTATTAATTTGAAACAAATGTACGAACGGCTTAGCCAAGATGAAGATGTTTTATCTCTAAAGCAAAAGTACGATTCAGAAAAAAGATGTCGTGCCATTGCAACGTTTGCATTAAGTCGAGCCCAAACATTTGAAGAAGCACGAATGATCAGCGGAATCATCGCCACAACCGAAAACGATACTGATAGTTCTACTGAAATCATCATAAACGAAGCACTTAAACAAAAAGTGCCCTCCGAATTATACGGAAAGCACTAAGAAACTAGAGCTTGATAATTGAAGTTGCTTTCTTACCAGCGGCCATTAGTTTAGGTGTGTTTGAACGGCGTTGATCAATGTTTTCAATGACGACATCACTTAGCGTACTTGTAAATTGTTCGTTATTGAAAAGGGCGTATAGGGCAGATACAAGTTTTTCATCGATTTGTACACCGGACTCTTTTAAAGCAGACGTAATTGTTTTTTCAGAGATTGCATGCTTCATTTAGATTCACCTCGATTAATTGGACTATCTAAATTATACCGTAATAAATTACGAAAGGGGGGAGTAAAAATGCCAGAACAAACAATTGATAAAGCCGCATTGGAAATCGAATTGCAATATGTGACTGCACTAAAGCGTCATGGATTATCTCAAAAAGCCATGGCAGCGTTACTTACTACTCAGGAAGAAAAAGTGGCACCATCGCAAGTTAACAGGGCCGTCAAAGGTGGTAATGAGCCCAAATCAAGACGGATTCGTTCACAAATGGCAAAGATTTTAGGAATTCAGGAGGATTAACCATGAATGATTTAGTAATCATGAAAGACAAACAAGCAGTTACCAGTAGCTTGCAGGTAGCTGAAACGTTTGAGAAGGAACACAAAAATATCATGAGAGACATTGATAAGCTACTGGAATCTGGTGGCTCAAAATTGAGCCGCGAGATGTTTGCCACAGGTGCTTATGAGAATCGTGGTAAGCAATATCCAATGTATTACATGAACCGCGACGGATTTACCTTGTTAGCAATGGGTTTCACAGGGGACAAGGCACTTCAATTCAAGCTCAAGTACATCGATGCTTTCAATGCCATGGAAGAGACTCTCATTGGATTACCAATGGAAAAAATTGATCCCGTGAAGCAGGCGGAGATCGAAATGACTAAGGCCAAGACACATCAAGCTAATGCACTTTACCGAATTGCAATGAAGACTGAATCTCATTCATCTCAGCAATCAATTTTGGCTCGTGCAGCCGAATCCATCACCGGCGAAATGACGATCCCAATCATGAAGGACAAAGAGTTTTCGGCGGGGCAAGTTGGTGAGCAATTAGGTATCTCAGCCAATATGGTTGGCCGAATTGCAAATCGAATTGGTTTGAAGGCTGAACAGCCCGGTCAAAACGAATACGGTCGCTGGTCAAACAGTAAATCGCAACACTCTGATAAGGAAGTTGCGCAGTGGTTATACACCGAAGCTGGTTTAAAGCTGATTGATACTAATCGGTAGGCAGGTGATCACATGTCATTCGAAGCGGAATTGCACGACCTGTTTCAGCAGGCATATCTCAAAGGTGTCGAAGATGGTAAGCAAATCACGACCATCGACGACCGACTATTAAACCGCGAAGAGATGGCAGCCGAAGTCTTGGCTGTATCACCTGATACGGCGGACAAGGTTTTACTTCAAAAGGACTTCCCCCACATCATGGTTGGAAGCCGAAAAAAATATTCCCGGCCAGCGGTGCGGGAATGGATCAAAAATCACCAAGAAATTTAAATAAGTGCAGAGCAGGCGACTTGAAAGGGTGATTAGATGTTAACTGAAATCTGGCAATGGTTTAGCTGGACGGTGGTTTGTGTGGGAGCGGGTTACTTGCTTAACAGCATGATCCACCATCCACACGATTGGTTTGATTAGTTTAAGGAGGAAAAGTTAATGAAGGATAAAGAATTACTATCGGCGCTTAAAGAACAGGGCTATGCATTCACAACGGCGGATGACATGTACACGGTGCGTAAAACACCAGCAAACGATCCAATCATGTGGATTAGCAGAACGGAGCCATACTCATTGGACACTCGGCACGTTGAGCTGGAAAAATTGAACGCGGATGCTATCGACGAACTGTTGGATGTGGTAATGGACTACATTGTGACACCACTCGCTGAACGGCGAGATGAACCACGATTTATGGTAAAGGTATGGCGTGACTATTCTAATTGGTTAAATGTTAGTCGTTATACCGGAGGCTTAATTTTAAGCAACGATACCGAAACCGATGAATATCAAACGAGTTTCACAAAATCGGAGTATGAAGCCTTGCGGAAAAACAATACTGAGTACGCGCCTTATTTACCACCATTTAACAGAGCTGATCCAAGGTTTGAGATGGTCAAGGATGGTGATTAGGATGATTAAATTCATGATCCCGGTTCCCGGAAAGTTCCAACCATCCGAATACGGTGTGAGTCATTACTGTATCGATAAAAAGGGTAATCTTGCCATCTGTGGTATTAAGGCCCCGGCGTACATTAAGCGACGTTACAGTTTTAAGTTTACCAGCGAGTTAGCTCAACAATACGGGCTCTATGAATTGCCACGAGAGGTTGGTGATTCTGATGACTAAAGCCGAAATTTTAGCTAAGTTTGCCGCTGGCTTTGAGGTTGGTGACAAACCTTACCAGGACAACTTGGTTGTTGATGATATTAACACAACGGACGATGAGTTAAGACTGTGGGCATACGATGCTAACTTTTTCCAACTGATTTTACCAAGTGGAAAAAACAATATAAACGGCAGGTTGTTGAGCAAGTTCTATGTAGCCGCCGAGTTCAAGAAAGTAATTTGGCTATTTTTATCGACGGTGTTCAGATTAGAAAGCGTGATTTGAATGGCTAAACTCATGATCCCCAAAATTTATACATGCGTTCGCTTTAGCCATAGCGGAACCACAATCACCGAAAATGATGGTCGCTGGTACAGGACTAAAAGTGCAGCGCAAGAACGATGTGATGCGCTTAACTTCTTGTACCAGTGCAACGAATACGCCGTGGTGGTTGCCGACAACTGGCAACTCGCTAATCAGTGATGCTGGTACTGATCTTAATTTTCGTTCTGGCGGCAGTGCTAGAACAACTTAATAGGAGGAATTAACAATGCATGATGATTACAAAAAGTATCTAATTCGACAACTTGAAAGTCTGGACTCAGTGACTGATGGGGCAACCCCAGCCCAGCGACCGGCTATTGCTCAGGCGACATTAGCCATTGTAACGGCGCTTAACAGCAATCGTTGACAAATTTATTGCTTACGGCATCAAGAATGTTGAAATCGAAGAACCGATTGAAGATGAGGAGGTGTAGTGCATGATTCACACGCGAACTTATAGTGACTTGGTTTTTAAGGCCAAGCGTCACAGTTGGTTGTGGCGATTATTTCACAGCACGAAAAAAGCCAGCTATCGCAAGTAGCTGACTCGAACAAATATATTTCAGGTGAATTATACCACGAAAGGATAAGCGAATGAATGCAAACAGATTATTAAGTGAAAAATCAGTTGTGAGCTTTAGACATCGGGTTAATTTTTTGACCGAAATGATTGGTCAAATGCCACTCAGTGAAGTTGGACCATTGCGGCGCGGGTTCGAGTTACTCGATGAGGCCAAGGAAGAGTTACTGGTGGCCGAGAATGATCGGCTTAGCAATGATGAGATTGATCGGCTATACAGCATCAGCGACGAGCTTGTTGCTTGGTCACCCAATTTGGAGGCGGAAGAATAAATGGCTACAAACGAGCTTATAGCATTTGAACCAAGTATTGAGGTCAATCCTACCCCAATCAAGATTAACAACCTAGAGCAGCTTGAAATGGCTGTAAACGGGGTAGTAACTAAGTATGGCCAAGACTTTGTAGTAACAACGGATAATGTGGCCGACACGAAGAAAATGCGGGCCAACATCAACAAGATTGCTAAGTCAATCAACGATAAGCGGCTAGAGACGGATCGTCAATACAAAAAGCCTATGGCCGAATTCGACGATCTCATGAAAGGACTAGGCGATAAGGTCAAAAATCTTCTTGATCCGCTTGATAGCAAGATTGAAGAAGTTGAGACACAAGAGCGTCAAGCACGGTATGACTCGGTCAAGGCTGAAATCGCAGAGATGGCGCCTAACTATGGGGTTTCCGTGACGGATATTGAAGTGCAACCGGGGTGGCTGCTTAAGTCACTCAGCCACAAAAAGCTGCTGGAGCAGATTGCCGAAGCCATGACGCAATTGCGCAAGGATCGCAATCAACGGGCCACCGATATCCAGACCGTGCGCATGTACGCAGATCAATTAGAACTGGAATCAAGCGGCTGGGCGGCGCTGATTAGCAAGGGAGAACCCGTTTCTGACATTCTGGCTGAGATGGATGCAGCAGCTACTAAGCGCGATAAGGAACGTCAGCAAAAGGCTGAAAAGGCCAAGGCGGCTAAGGAGGCACAAGCGGCCATTGATGCCACTCACCAGGTTAAACAGGGTGATGAAACCATCGACACAGATACCGGCGAAGTTGTACCACAAACGATCACAGTCAAGCTGACTGGGACGCACAAAGCTCTCGGACAGGTATGGGCTGGAGCCAAGCAATTAGGTATCAGAATTGAACTGGTTGATAAGGAGAATTAATTAGGAGGAAGTCATGGAAAAAAGCGAATCAATTAAAAATTTGGCCACCAGCATGGCACAATTCCGTAAGAATTTACTCAAAGCACAGCCAAGTAAAGACGGAAAAAGCCATTATGGGAATTATGTGACTTTGGAAGACTTAACCGCTGCAGTAGATAGGGCATTGCCAGAGTCGTTAGGCTATACGCAGGAAGCGACTAGCGATCCTAATGGTGTCTATATTACGACTATGCTGTTTGATGCTAGTGGCGAGTACATTATTTACAATCCGCTTAGCATGCCAGTACAGCGTAAAGACGCGCAGGCATTCGGCTCTGCTGAAACTTATGCACGACGATATAGCTTATCAGCAGCGTTCGGCGTATCCGCGTCTAAAGATGACGATGGACAACAAGCAACTAAAGCGGCTCCTAACAACCGTACGGCACAACAACCAGCTCATAGAAATAACGGGACACAACAAAACAATCGTCAACCCCTGCCTGTAACTAAACAGCAGGCCACAACACTTAATGGATTGTTTGAGGCAATGAGTAAGGCAGCAAGCGCCCCAATTGAAGCTGTTAGAAACGGTTATCTGGAAAAATTCAATGTTAGCCAGGTCAACGATTTGACGCATGATGGTGCTAACCAACTGATCAGCTTAGTGACTGCTCAATTAAAAAAACAAAGTGAGAAGGGGAATTCAAATGATTAATCGAGTAGTTTTGACTGGACGACTAACCCGTGATGTGGAATTGCGGTATACGCAAGGCGGTGCTGCTGTAGCTACTTTCAATCTGGCCGTTGATCGGCGGTTCACCAACCAACAAGGTGAGCGCGAAGCTGATTTTGTTAGTTGTGTTATCTGGCGTAAGTCGGCAGAAAACTTTGCTAACTTCTTCCACAAAGGATCCCTGGTCGGTATTGAAGGCCGTATTCAAACACGTAACTATGAAAATCAGCAAGGCCAACGCGTATACGTCACAGAAGTTATTGTTGAGAATTTCTCGTTCTTGGAATCAAAAAGCTCTACTGGTAACGGTAGTTATCAAAATAATCGGCCGCAAAATAATACAAGTGATCCGTTTGCTAATAACGGTGGCTCAGTCGACATTACCGATGATTCGTTACCGTTCTGATTTGAGGTGATTAAATGCAGCGGTCACGATCAAAATACTTTGAGCGTAATGGCAAGTCATACTTGTTAGTTGAGCTTGACCAAAAGCCAAATTTAGACCATATCGAGACCGTTAGCAGTTCACGTGACCAACTTTACCTGGATTGGGAACTAGCCGATACACGCAAAGCTAGGCCACAACAACGGCGTCTATTCTTTGCCCTGCTAAATGATATTGCCGATTGCTTCGTGGTGCCACAAGACTTCCTGAAAGCAATGTTTTATGGCCAATATCGTGAGTATACCAACGGTAATGAGATTAGCCTGTCAGACACGACAGAATCGTCTGTGAGCGACGCTAACGTGTTACTCGACCTAGTTATCGACTTCATGTTTACGTGGCGTGTACCGTTCAAACAAGGCTATGAATTGCTACCGAGAGAGCAAGAGTATTACCAATATCAGTGTTGCCGCCATCGTCGGTGCATGGTGTGTGGCCGTGAACGTTCGGATATTAACCACGTTGATACAGTTGGATCTGGCCGCGATCGGAATAATCTTGACCATACGCAACTACGAGTTAACTGTTTGTGTCGTGAGCACCATACAGAATGGCACAAAATCGGGCCGACAGCGTTTGGCAAGAAGTATCACATTCCAGTTACTGGGATCAGGTTGGACGAAGAAACGTTGAGAAAAATTGGAGTTAGAGGAAATTACCGAGGTGAAACAAATGGGAAATCTATTAATTAGTGAGCCACCGTTACAGGTTTTACCGTCGTTAGCAGTCAAAGTTGGATTGAATGAGGCAATCGTTCTTCAGCAATTTCATTACTGGTTGCAGCGCTCAAACAATATACGGGACGGCTATAAGTGGATTTACAACAGCTTTCCTAATTGGAATAAGCAATTTCCCTTTTGGGGATTAAATACGCTTAAGCGTGCAGTAACTGGGTTGGAGAAAGATGGCTACCTTATTACGGCAAATTATAATAAGGCCGGTTTCGATAGAACCAAATGGTATCGCATTGATTACAGTAAATTGGACATGAGCCGACCGTCGACCCAAAATGGGCCGACGAATGGACCAAAATGGGTCGATGGAACGGCCCAAAATGGGTCTACCAATACCAATAGACTACCAGAGACTACTACAGAGATTACAAAAGAGAATAGTGCAGCTGTCGCTGCACATTCCTCAATTGAGTCTGACTTTGAGGAAATCTGGTCAGCTTATCCCAACAAAAAGGGAAAGAAGCAAGCTTTTAACCATTACAAAGCTTGGCGTAAAAAATCAGCAAAGCATTCCAACGATTATCTTTTCACTCAGCTAAAATTGTACAAGCAATATATTGCTCAAAATAAAGATTGGTATCGCCCTATGGATGGATCAACATGGTTCAACGGCCGGTTTGATGATGAGTATCAAGTATCGACTGAACAAAAACATGAGGGCCGCGAGTATTGGACGGGAGGCTAACATGGAGCACGTTACTTTTGACCAGGGATATATTCAGCGGCTAGCCAATGCCCACCATGTTGACCTGAACCACTTACCCACTAAGAAAGAATTAGATCGTAAGACGGCCGAACAAGCAGCTCAACAATTGAAACGGGACAAAATGGCCCGGTACTATAGCTACTCGGTTTGGTCCGGCAACATACCGCTCAAATTCTCGTTTGGCAACTGGGATATTGCTAAACAGGACAATCCACACTTAGCTAAATCGCTAGGCAAAAAAGCATTCGTGTTGGCTAAGCAATTAGAAAACCAAAACTTCAATGTGGCTATGATGGGTGATCGTGGCGTTGGTAAAACGTCTTTAGCACTAGCTATGTTGGACACCTGATGAGCCATGGACGTAGTGGCATGTTTGTATCAACTGCTGAGCTTCTAAGAATGGTCAATGACAAATATGAGGACACTTCAGTCCGTTCCAAACTAATCAACATAACGCGTTCAATGATTGAGGTTGATGTATTGGTACTAGATGATTTTGGTACAGAAGGCGGTATGACTGGCAACATTAAACCGGTTCATAAGGATCTGCAAGACATCATGTATCGGGTGTCTAACGCTAGAGTTGATTTTAACCACAACACTGCTAAGGGTATCACCATCATTACAACCAACAACACCAAAGGACAGCTAAAACAGATGTATGAAGGAAAGTTCATTGATCGCGTATATCCAGATAACCCAGAACAGCAACTGATTTTTGACGGCATGAAAGGGGTTCGTAACGTATGAGTGCAAAATGTGACGTATGTGGTGGAACAGGTAGAGTTTACACGTATTTGGGATTTGGAGTAACGGTTGAACCTTGTCCTAAGTGTAATAAAGCCTATCGCAGGCATATGGATGAGTTAACCAAAGAGCCGGAAAAGCCACGGAAGAAGGCGGCACAATGAGTTTTCGAGCAGTAGGCGTCGATTTAAAACGTATCTACGGTGATCGTGTTGTTAGTCGAATTACAGCTCATGTCATGGGACACACGATGGACTTTACTGGTATCAAGGATTACCGAGTGAATCACTATGATGAATCGCAATGCTAGAAAAAATAACTGAAATAGACCCCATAAAAATGGGTGACAGAGTGGAAATGTAATTTTTAATCGTATTTGTCGATGAGGTGATATAGATGAATAGACCTGATATCGCAACAGCGGAAGGGTGATAATAATGCTTGATTATGAGGCTTTAAATAAGTTAGAAAAACAATATGGCAATATTACGCTAGTGCCAGAAGACAATCCGGTATTAAGCAAGCTTAGAAAGTCCGCGATTGGTAATGAGGATGATCTACAAACTAAACATCCAACAATTAGCGCCACTATTAGCCATGACGATGTAGTTGAAATTAAATATTATTGGGATCATGGCGTTCGTAATGCACGCAAAATTGGTCGTCTAATGGGGCATGATAATAAATGGGTAACCAGGCGGTTAGCAGTGATGGGGCTTAGCACCATCAAGCGCAAGCGACTTAGTAATGCAGAACGACGGCGTCACTATCGTCAAGGTTAAAGATGTGGAGGCACACAAGTGAACAGTTTTAGCATTGATAAGGTAAATGAGCTAATTGGTGTTGAAGAATCATATCAGGCTCCGGATGCTTTAATGAAAATATTATGGGACAAGTCCAAAAGAGAAAAATTGTTTATGAAGTTTCTTAACATTAGTCACAATGTTTCCGATGACTGGTTTCGGGATTATTTTCAAGAAGTTCAAAGCGACAGGGGAAAGAAGAAACAGGATTTCACGCCATTATCAGTTTCAAAGTTGATGGTTAGACTAGCTGATAACGGATCCACCTATTTTGAACCGGCTGCTGGCACCGGAGGGATTCTAATCAATAGATGGAACAGTGATAGGATGAAAACAACTCCTTTCGATTACTTGCCGTCTAAATATTTTTACCAAGTGGAAGAATTGGGAGATTCTGCAATTCCATTTTTGATTTTTAACATTTTGATCAGAGGGATGAATGCAACCGTAGTTTATGGTGATTCGCTTAGCCGAGGTGTTAAACAAGTATTCTTTTGCCAAAATGAAAATGACGATTTTTTGGGATTTTCTTCTTTGAATGTGATGCCACACAGTGAGCAGGTCAAAAAGTATTTTAAAGTTAACGAGTGGGTAAGAAGCCCGTTAAACCATATTGAGTCTGAAAAAATACCTAGTATATTATCAAAACTAATTATGGAGGAAGACAAATGAGCAGAGAAATTAAGTTTCGTATTTGGAGAGCACCTGATGAATATACTAAAGTATCCTGGATGGAATCATGGGATAGCCTTCTGAACTACTCTATGAGCGATATCTTTCAGCTAGATAATCCTGATGATGTTGTTGAGCAGTATACCGGAGTAAAAGATGCCAATGGCAAGGAAATCTACGAGGGCGATATCATTGAAGCGACTATTGAAGGCTGTGTGCAGGATGACAAATATCTAGTAAAAAATATGTGGGATCCACATGTGTGGACGGAAGAATCGGATAATTACTATGCTGTTCAAAAAATGGAATTAAAGGGCAACATACATGAGAACCCAGAACTATTGGAGGCACAGCATGGATAGAAACAATCATAAAACCATTATTGTAGAATTTTCGGATAGATTTGATAAAGACATGGTTTTTGAAGAAATTACTTGTTTATGTGACAAGTTAGCTACTGAATACGGGCTTCATATAGTTACAAATGATTTAAGTAAGACTGGAATGCAAGCGCGGACAAGATAACTAATAATGGAAAAACTTGGGAACGATTTAGCAAGCTGGAGGCACAGCATGACGCACGAACAGATTGAGTATCGCAATTACGTGCTGCAAGGAATGGCAAGCTATAGTGGCGATGTGGCGCAGGCGCTAGTCTGGTGTGGCAATCACTTTACCAAGCTGAGCAACAGCCAGCGCAATGCGATTAACGAATTGTCAGCTAAGGAACGTAATCAGGTTATCCATGAGCTGACGATGGGATAAGATTCTTATTTTATGTAGGAGGGCACATGGATGACTTTAGAAAGTCTGGTGATTATAAATGACTAAAGACCAAGAAACCTTCAAAAATTACTTCGTCAACATCTTTGAACAGCATGACGCTGATATCATTCGCTCGATCAGTTGGATGACGCGGAACGTTAATAAAATGCCGAACACGATTCGGGTGGCTTATCATCATTTAACCGGAAAAGAGTGCAACGAAGTGATCAAAGAAATTTGCATGCTGGGAGGGTAGCTTATGGCGATTGAACTAACGGACGGTACGATTGATAAGATTGTCGATAAGCTGATTACTAAAGGGAACGACTTTGCGGAGACCGAGAGCGAAAAAGAGCTGCGTAATACAAAAGACTTGCTTCAACACTTTAGGCTGTTAGAGAACCACCTAAGTATCGACATGCCCACTGTGGATGACGATACGCCACTATCGAAATACGAAATCAGTCTGTACTCGTTATTAGGGTACCGGGTGCGTACCAAAGAAATGATGGAGTTTGTAACGCACATTCTGGATCGTTACGGTGAAATCTGTAAGGCGGGTATTGCAGAAGATGAACGACGTTACAACGTCATCAAGAAACTGTATCTGATTGATGGCCCCTTAACGCGAACTCAGTTGGCCGACCAATACGGTGTTGATGAGAAGACTATTCGCCGTGACGAACGTAAGGCAATCGATGAGTTGTCGATTATGATTTTTGGTATCGATGCTCTCAATGACATGTCCAAAACGCGCCGAATGAGTGTCCACAAATAGCCGAATTAATGTTATACAATGGTAGCGTGAAATAAGTATCTCGATACAACTTTCTTTCCCCCAATTATGCGTTATCATCGCAGACCCTAGCAGAGATGCTGGGGTTTTGTTATGCTTAGGTTAATTAATTGGGTAAGGGGAAGATGAGTATGCCAGATAACAAATTTACAGGAAGTTCTAAAATCTCAGTACGAGTTTCCGGAAAAGCACTTAATCCGGACGAGGGTTATAATTTAGATTCGGTAATCACATCACTTCAAAATGTGGAGAATTTAATCAAAAAAACGTATTTAGTTGCTAATGACAGATCAAGATTCACTGAAAATGATGCACAAAGCATCAACATCAAACTACAGTCCTGGGAACAGGGTTCGCTAATTTCAAATCTTGAAATTTGGTTTAATTCAGTAGTTTTACCGACCCTCCCATTTGTTGTGGATAACAGGGAGTTTATTTGGGAGTCAATTAAGGGATCGGTCGATTTTCTGCGAGCCAAATTTAATGCGGAAAAGGAGGGTAAATCTGTGGATATTAGGCAAAATACTGATGGTGGAACTGCAATTAATGTAAAGGCAGAAGGTAATTCGAAGGTGGTTATTTATGCGCCTCAAGGGTTGCCCGCAACAGCCGAGCGGCTTCAACCTACTTTGCAAGAATTGACACAACAGATTGATGGCACGGATGTTACTAGTATTGATTTTTCAGATAAGGCAGAGGACATTAAGCAGCCTAGCAAAGTTGTATCTTTAAATAATTCTGATAAAGATCTATTTGGGTCTGCAACGTTCACTTCGGATGAACAAGTTGAAATTGTTGGTAAAATTACTTCTGGAAATTACGATACAAATGCCGGTCGAATTGAAGTGCTTTCATCTGCAACTCAGCGAATTGAAGTTGGTCAAAGCTATCGGCTTAAAATTAGTGAAGATCTTCATGCAGAAGATAAATGGAAGGAAATGTTCCTATCTCCTAGACCATATTTCTGTAAATATAAACTAGGTGGCCCTAGTTTAAATAAAGTTACCGAGATTATCGTTACTGATTGGGATGAATCTAAATGGGATGATGAACAAGCCGTCTAATTTTTTAGAGTGGGATTATTGCCCGCTCTTTTTATTTGAAAGGAGGCCTGCTGATGGTGCTACTCATTATCGTGTTGGGAGTGTGGCTGCATGCGACACACTGAGTATGGTTATGTTAGCCCAACAGAAAATCGTTGCTATCGTGACTTAGAGCGTTGGTTGGCTGACAAGAAAAAACGTGAGTGTCGTGCTGAGAAGCATGGCGCTTTTAATTTACACAAAGGTGGTGATGATCATGCCAAGAGTAAGACGATATGAGCATGACGCAAAGACTAACGAGTTCTATCATTCAAGCGATTGGCAGTCAGTAAGGCAGTTAGCACTGATACGTGATCACTACTTATGTCAAGTATGTAAGCGTAAAGGGATTATTAAACAAGGAAATACGGTTCATCATATTGTTCCAATCAAAGATGATTGGAATAAGAGACTGAATTTAGGCAACCTTGAGACTATTTGCATGGCTTGCCACAACAAAGAACACTTTGAAAAAGGCTACTCTAAATCAAAGAAGAAGATTCGAAAAAATAAAAACGTTGTTGTATTCAAAAGAAATCCTGAACTATGAGGGTGCGAAAATTTTTGTATAGCCCCCCTAGTTAAAATGCTGGTATGACAGCTTTTTAAAGAGCGGACACACCACCTTGGAAAATTATAAATTAGTTTTTTAATCAAAAAATAGAGTATTCGCACGGCACTAAAAACAGATGGAAAGAAAGTGATTTTATGCCAAGAACTGCGCAAAGTGCGATGATTCATATACTTGAGGGAAACCCTAATAATAAAACAAAAAAGGAACTTTATCGACGCCAAAAGAATGAATCTAAACTATCGGTATCTAATAAAAGCATTCTTGCCCCACCATGGCTTTCTACGGGTGCAAAAAATGAGTTTAATCGAATTAAGGTTTTGTTTGAAGCAACTGATATTTTAACCGAGGCCGACATTAATATTTTAGCTATCTATTGTGACACATTGATGGATTATAAATCCTTTAAGGCACAGGTTAAAAAGCATGGGATCATGATAGGTGGAAAAATCAACCCCGCAATTAGGGAAAAGCAAAAATCTGCCGAATTACTGAACAAGTTGGCAAATCAGCTAGGACTGACACCGACCGCACGTGCGTCAATGGCTATCAATTTAGGAAGTCAGGGAGAGTCAAACGATGATGAAGAGTTCTAATTCTAATCCGATTGACTTTGATTACCAAGGAATTGTTGCTTGGTCGGATAACTATATTAAAGATCAAAAGGAATGGGGGGGGATTCTACAGGAGGCGTCTCCAGTTATTCTGACAACTATTTACGCTGAATTGGTTGTAGAAGGGTCGATTGTTGCTTCCAAATGGAATATTTTGGCGGCCAAGCGGCATCTGAATGATTTAAAACGGCAAGATGATCCTAATTATCCTTGGAAATTTGACGAGGAGAAGGCTTGGCGTCCAATTCGGTTTATTGAAAGCAAGTGTAAACCATCTAAAGGTGACTTCGACAAACTCGTATTGCAACCGTGGCAACATTTCATTGTCGGCTGTATGTTCGGATGGGTAAGCAAAGCCACTGGAAAGCGACGTTTTCGAGAGTCATTAATATTTGTTGGTCGAAAGAACGGAAAAACGACACTTGAATCAGGATTAGCCGAGTATATGGCCGGATTTGATGGTGAAAATGGGCCAAATGTTTACTTTTTGGCCAATTCGCAAAAGCAGTCTAGGATTCTTTATGAAGAGTCTAAAGCTATGATTGAAGCGTCACCTTGGCTAAAAGAACGCTTCGTACCGAATGTATCTGAGATTAGGTATCCTAAGACCAATGGGAAAATTGTCGCGATGTCGGCTGAAAAAAATAACAAAGATGGAGAAAATCTTCATTTTGGCGTATTTGATGAAATTCATGAGTATCAGGACTATGCCCTGATTAATGTCATGAAACGTTCACGTGGAACGCGTGAGCAGCCTTTAATAGTCTATATAACTACTGCTGGTTCTGTACTAGACGGTCCTTTAGTTAACTTCATAGAACAAGGACAAGACACATTGTCTAATTATGAAGACAATATTAATGAGCGAACTTTTTATTATCTTGCGCAGCTGGATAACCCGAACGAGGCTAATGATCCTAGGCTATGGATTAAGGCCAATCCGAATTTTGGCTTGATGCAAATTGCTGATATGATCAACGATTACAAAACAGATCGTAAAAGTCCTCGTGAATTAGCAGACTGGGTAACTAAACAATTCAATATTTTTGCTGAAACTGACGAAATGAGTTTCATCACCCCAGAGACTCTAAAACTAAATGAAAGGGTGATCGATTTAGATACGCTTGATTTTAAAGATTGTGTAGGCGGCTATGATTTATCAGATACTGAAGACTTTACATCAGCATGCTTAGAATTTCCGCTTGAAGATGGTTCCATTTTTGTGTTGGAAAAATCGTGGATTCCACAGGCCCGTTATGATAGAGATAAGAATCCTGAACGTATACGGGAATGGAAGAAGAATGGCGAAATTGAGATTATTCCAGGAAATTATGTTGATTATACTTATGTACTTGACTGGTTTAAAACTATGTCAGATAAATATAACATTTTGAAAATTCGATTTGATCCAGCTAAGGCTTTGAGGTTGAACAAAGAGCTTGAAGAAGCCGGATTTGAAACTGAAAAAGTTCGGCAGGGTTTTTTCACGCTTGGCGGGCCTCTTCAAAACTTCAAAGAGTTGCTATTGGATGGTAAGGTTGTTTTTAATAATCAGAAAATTTTTAAATGGTATCTGAATAACGTGCGCTTACGGCAAGATCGTAACAATAATTGGCTACCGACTAAGCAATCTCAATCACGAAAGATTGATGGATTTGCCGCTGCGTTAGATGCACATGTCTCGGTAATTGATTTACTAGTTCGCCCAGATGATGGCGACTTTGAAATGCCGGAGTATCATAGCTTTAATGATTTTTAACTTGAGAGGAGGGTAGAAAATGGGGTTTTTTAGTCGAATTCGGTCAATGTTTCAATCGTCTCAGCAGAAAGCAGGATATACAGGGCAAAATTTTGATTTTTCAAATTGGCAAGGACATGATTTTTTTGGTGAAAGTAATCATGCATTAACAACCAGCGAAGCGGTTTATTCTGTCATTTTGCGTTTGTCTAATACCGTAAGTTCGTTACCGATTAATCTTTATCATAATTACGACGTTGCCAATATGGATGTTGCCAATCTTCTAAAGGTAGCACCTAATAATAGCTTGCACGCATTTGACTTTTTTAGCCAGTTAGAGACATCTCGTGACACCAAAGGAAATGGTTATGCGCTGATTGTTAGGGATCAGTACTTACAACCAATCGAATTGATTCCTATTTCTGCGGACTATGTGACACCGATGATTAATTTAGATGATCAGTCTTTATGGTATAGAATTACAGGAAGAAATAAAGATGCAACTGTTTTTAATAGTGAGGTAATCCATGTCAAAAGCTTAGAAACGATTGAAGGTGTCAAGGGTATTAGCCCTATTAAAGTGCTCAAGTCAGCATTAGAATTTGATGAAGCTGTCCAAGCCTTTAATCTTAGTGAAATGAACAAAACTGACAGTTTCGTTGTTCAATATGATCGAACAATTGATCCAGAAAAACGTAAAGCTGTTCTGGATGATTTTCGCCATTTTGCACAAGATAATGGTGGAGCACTTTTCCAAGAAAAAGGTTTTTCCATTAACCAACTCAGCCGAGATTTCCAGTCTAGCGATATGGTTAATACTGAAAAAATTACTCGTTCACGAATTGCCAATGTGTATAATGTGCCACTAAGCTTTCTTAATGAAAGCTTCAGTGAGGGTGTTTCATCTAACGAAGAACTAATGACACAATTTACCCAGATGACGTTATTACCAATCGTGAAGCAGTATGAGTCTGAATTTAATCGAAAACTGCTTACAGATTATCAACGTCAACAAGGATATTATTTTAAATTTAACTTAAATGGATTATTGCGTGGGAATATTACTGCCCGCACAGCCTTCTATCAGATGATGATTCGCAATGGAATTGTCACGCCAAATGATGTTAGAGCTTTGGAAGATATGCCACCAGATAGCGACCCTATGGCAGATACACTGTTCATTTCTGGTGACCTTTACCCAATTAATATGGATCCAACTCAACGAAAGGGGGTGAAAAGTAATGACACTACCAAAGTATCTGACGATTAAGCAGTTAGCGCCCCAAACGGCTGACATGTATATTGATGGCGAAATCGTTAGTGATGAATTTTATGATTCAGATACATCAGCAGCAGGGTTTCGTGATGCATTGAAACAAGCGGGAAATGTAAAAACTATTAATTTACACATCAATAGCCCAGGCGGATCGGTTTTTGAGGGTATTGCAATTACAAATATGTTAAAACAGAACAACGCCAAAGTTAACGTTTACGTTGATGGACTGGCAGCATCAATTGCAAGTGTTATCGCTATGAGCGGTGACACTATTTTTATGCCCAAGAATTCTATGATGATGATCCATAATCCATGGACCATGGCGGTAGGGAATGCAACTGAATTACGTAAGCAGGCCGACGATTTGGACCAAATTACCAAGTCTAGTGTGCAAACCTACTTAGAAAAAGCTGGGGATAAATTAGATGAAGCAACGTTGAAGCAACTCATGGATGATGAGACATGGCTAACAGCTGATGAATCGGTGGGCTATGGGCTTGCTGATGAGGTGTTAGAGGCAAATCAAGTTGCTGCTGCTATTAAGTCTGATTTAATGGAAAAATATCATCATGTTCCGAAACAACTAAACACCGAAAAAACAGTTGATTCTGTTTTTCGGCGTGAGCTGCTAGAAAAGTCAAAAGAAAAAAATAACTTTATTGCACAAACATTAGGAGGATTTTAGACATGACTGTTACTTTATACCAAAAGAAGCAAAGCCTCGCCGAAATCGGCGCTGAACTTAAGAATGTTAATAACGAAATCGCAGAAAAAGCAGGTAATCCAGCGATTGAAGACGAAGTTTTAAATCAGCTTAGCCAAAAGGCTGATAGTTTAAGCTCGCGATTTGATCTCTTGAAAAATCAAATCGATAGCGAAGAAAAAGCGTCAAAGAAAAAAATGCAGCAAAAGCAGAATAATGCCAAACCGGATGATCCGAAGGTGCGTCAAACAAGTGCTATGGCATCCTTAATTCGATCAACTATGGCTAATCAATCGGTATCTCCAGATGTCTTGCAGGCATTAGGCGATGACAATACGACAACTGGTGGTCAAAACATTCTGCCAATTAATGTATCGAACCAAATTATTGCAGAACCGTTTGATGATAACCCACTCCGTCAGGATGAAACAATTTCTGCCATTACTAACTTGATCTTGCCTCGTGTTGCATATTCGATTGATGATGATGGCTTTGTTGGTGACCAACAGGTATCTAAAGAAATTAATACTAAGGGTGATCAAGTATCGTTTGGGCGTTTCAAGACTAAGCTTAAGGCGGCCGTTTCTGAAACTATTTTGAATGGTACAGATACTGCCTTAGTTCAGTACATCCAAGGTGCTTTACAAGCCGCTTTGGCACTCAAAGAGAAGAAGGTTGCGTTTGCGACCACGCCTGCAGCTGGTGAAGAACATATGAGCTTTTACTCGACTGAAACCAACATTAAGAAGGTTACGGGCAGCTCATTATTTGACGCAATTACGCAAGCTGCAGGGGATATTAACGACGCCTTTCAAAGCAACATCAAGGTTTACATGCGGCGACCTGATTACTTAACGATGATCAAGGAGCTTTCTAACAGTTCTGCAACTTTGTTTGGGAAGGCACCAGAAGAAATTATTGGTTATCCAGTTCGTTTTAGCGAAAAAGCTGTGACACCAGTTGTTGGTAACTTTAGCTACGCGCAACTAAATTATGAAATTGATTCAACTCTTTACGAGCAATGGAAGGACTATGACAAGGGTATCAACTACTTCGGTTTAACTGCATGGTTTGACCACCAAGTTTTGCTGGCTTCTGCCTTTCGCTTGGCAACTGTAGTGTCAAAATAACTGCCCCGGACACTGGAGATGATAGTTCCGGTTCTGGGACTACACCAACTGGCAACACCGGGGGCGGAACAACAGCTAATTCATTCGATCCTAAAGGAAATGTCAAGCCGACTGATACAAACACAGTTGCAGACATTACAGCTTGGCTTGATGCACACAATATCAGTCATAGCGGTGTGACTGCCAAAGCAGATTTGCTTGCATTGGTTCCAAGTGAATAGGAGAAGACAGTATGAATATTACGGTTGTTAGCGAAGACGACTTAGCATTACTCAAAAACTCACTAAGGATCGACAGTGATTCAGATGATAAATTGTTGGCTAATTTAGTTGTATCAGCTAGAAAAAACATCATCGGTCGAATTGGCAACAAAATTGCTACTTTTTATGACGATAATCACGAAGAATTTAGCCTGGCTACCATATTATTAGCTTCAAATTATTATAATAATCGTTCAGCTATTAGTGATTCAGAAAAGTATACGGTACCGTTAGCTTTTGATGATTTGATTATGTCATTGAAGGCTAGTTATCTCCTAGCACTAAGTGAGGTGAATGACTATGGTCAAGAAAATTAATCCTTCACGAATGACTTTCCGTATTGCTTTTGGTCATGATTCCGATACTGGCGAGGTTAACCCAAATACTGGCACGTCAATTCAACAATTTTCAACAGATTTTAGCTGCTGGGCGGGCCAATGGGCACTGAATGTGCAACAGCAATTAACCATAGCCGGAGCTGGGATCACTAATGCAGTGGTCTTTTTTATTCGCCATAATCCGGCCGTTAACGAGACGCTACAAATACAACGTGGCTCTGATCTGTATAAGATTGACAGCATTTCGGCGGATGACGGTTTGCCGCCAGATGGGTTTGATTTGATCACGTGCCATCGGGTGGTGACTAAGCATGGCTAGTCACATTAGCAATGAAACATCTTTTGACCACTTGCTAGACGATCTTGCAGATGGGTTTGGGCGTGAAGAACGGTTTCAAGCCAACAAAGCTGGGGCAAAAAAATTCGCCCAAATTATGAAGCCCAAAGTTCCTTATCGATTTAATTTGCGTAAGGGAGAAACAGCCCATCTGCGCGATTCCCTGATTAATGTGGAACATGCGAATGGGTCGGTCGATGTTGGTTTTACTAAGAAAAGCATGAAGGGTTACGTGGCTAGAATCATCAATGATGGTTGGATTCCGAAGCCACCAGGCGGCCGTGCTAAGCAATCAAATTATGATCCGGTAGCTGGAAAGCATTTTTGGGAAGCAACGCAACGTGAAGCTAAAGGAGAAGTTGGCAAGGCTGTAGCTGCTTCGTTAAAAGCAACAATGGATAAGAAGGTGCATAGCCAGTGACGTTAGCCAGTGAGATTCGTCAGGTAATTGTTAATTCTATTGAAAAGCTACCAAACGTTAGTAGTGACCAGATTCATACATTCGGAATTAAAGCCAATGATTGGATGGACGATAAGCCCGTCTTTTTAATTACAGAAATTTCAAACAATGAATCTGGATATGGTGATAATGAGGCTACTTATCTACAGCAGCAAGCTCAGGTGCAGATTTACTATCCAAAAGATTATTCCGGTGATATGGACGAATTAGAAAATCAGCTAAAACAAGTAATGCGTTCAGATCATTATTACTGCTTTGGCGATAATGGTCATATTTTGACCCCAGATGATGGTCAATTGATGGCAACTTTAAAATTCAATCACAAAAAATAAAGGAGAGATATTTAACATGGCAAAAGCAAAAGACGGCGGGTATGTAGGTGTTTCCTATGCTCGCTTTGCATTATTAGATGCTATGACTGGCAAAGCGTTAACTTCTGGGATTCCAGGTGCTGATGCTAATGGCATTTACAAGGTTACGACATCTAAAGATGGTGGTGTTGCTAGTGCGGCCCTATCCGGGTTGGCACCTTCTGTTACCCGCATTTGGGGGAACAACTCTGTTGCCGATATTTCAGTCGGCAAGGCTCAACCAAGTGTTGCATTGACAATTAACTTCTTAGCTCATGATGTGCTTGCGGCTATTTTGGGACGGGAAGCTGACGGTAAAGGTGGTTACGATCTCGAAGGCCACCCAGTTGATGTAGCGGTAGAAATCGTTTCAGAAACAGTTGCTGGTGGTGGTATTCACTTCGGATTCTACGACGGATACGTCACTGCTGGTGATTTATCACTAGGGACTAACAACGAAAACGAAACACGAGTCAACGATGCACTCACTTTCACGCCATTTGCTAATGACGACAATCATGTTGGTAAAATTTACTACGATGGTGAGACTGGATTTGATCAAAGTGTTATTGATAAAGAAATTTTTGGTGTAACACCGGCGAGTAGTTCAACCAACGGTTAATTCTGTTAACACGGATTTAAGCCATGTAACTGTTAATACTAAGTAACTAAATAGTAGTCGCCTAAGAAAGCTAACAATACCGAATGGGGCGGCTTTTTTATTATGAAAGGAAATATTTATGATTGAATACATTGAATTTTCAGCTCCTGAAATCGGACTAAACGAAACGAAAAAAATCAAGCCTAGCAATCGTAATATGCGCAAGATTTGGAACTTACAACTGATTCAAGCCAAAGCATTTTCAAATGAAGACAAGGAACCGCAAACATTTGATGATCTACAAAAAGAACATGATCAAGCAATCGAAATATTAGATAAGACGGAAGAATTTTTGACAACCACTTTAGGCCTTAACAAAAAGCAACAAGATCGATTAGAAGATTTAACCAATGATGAAATTGGCGAGCTCTCAGGTCGTTTGCAATATGCTTTGTCTGACATTAACCCGAATGCAGAAGATACAGACAAGGAGGACGAACCGGACCCAAAATCAGACGGCGAAAACGCATCCGAGAGTTAGAAAATCAAATTGAAGACTTTGATTACTATGCGCAGCAACTGATGATCAATAAGGGAATGTCCCCTGATGAGTTCGACGATGCTAATTTCCATCGGATGCAAGAAATTCTTCAAGCCCGCGATCCTGACGAACGGCCAGAAGACCCAATGGAAATGCTTAAGAGGTTAGGAATCACCCCAGGAAACATGTAGGAAAGGAGGAGTAACGGTGGAAGAAATTCAGGGATATAAGTTTGGCATCGATCTTGATGACGGCGGTATGACACGCTCCCTAAAGGAGATACGTAACGAAGCCAAGCTGCTAAAGACGGCCATGAAGTCAAACTTCACGGAGATTAAGTCTGGCGGTGACGTCATGAAAGCTACGCTGGCAAAGTAGATGACGCCAAGCGGGCTATCTCCGGTCAAGAAGCCGTCATTAAGAAACTACGTGAACAGCAAAAGGGCCTAGATATGGACACCGAAAAGGGGCGTTCGGCCTATGTGCGCTATGAGAATCAGATTAAGCGAGCAAAAACTGAGATTAGCAATTTGTCGGCGCAACAGGAACGCGCTAAGAAATCTGCTGAACTTTTTAAATCTGGTGTTCTTGACGTTCAGCGTAGTACCCAATTGGCAACGCAAGCCAGCAAAGCATTTGTAGAACGACTACAGGCCGAAGGGCGTACGGCTGACGCAGTTACCGCTAAGCATAAGGGACTACAAGAATCTTATTCTGGCATGAACAAACAGCTGGCTATCGAAAAGCAACGGCTTAATCAGGTGGCGGAAGCTAGCGGAAAAAGCTCTGATGAGTACCGCAAGCAGTCCATTCGGGTCAATGAACTAGGCACTAAGCTGGCTCACACTAAGACGGAGCTAGCAGACGTTCGCAAAGAGGATAATAGACTGCATCCGACAGGAATTAATCGTATGATTGCGGCTACTGATCGGGCTACAAGGAAGACGGAAAAGGCCAACCATTTATTTGGAAAAGTTTTTGCTGCTAATTTGTTGAGCAATGGTTTAATTAATGCTTGGCAATCTGTTACGAGCACTATTGTTGGCGCTATTAAGGCTGGTGCTGAATTTGACAAGGAACAGCAGAAGATGGGAGCCACTTGGCAAACTTTGACAGGATCAATTGCTAAATCAAAATCCATGATCAGCACGATCAATAAAGATTCTGTCAAGACTGGGCAAGACATTGACTTAGTTGATGAGTTGGAACAAGGGTACTACCACTTGCATTCCAATAAAAAGGAATCCGACAAAATGACCTTAGCATCGCTGAATATGGCTGACGCTGTAGGCATTAATAAGCAACAATCATTAGCAGTTCGGCAAGACATGGTTAATGGTTTATCTAAAGGCTATGTACAACAAGGACTGTTGAATCAAACAAGCCAATACTTCCCAATGTTTCGGGAAGCTTTAGCCAAACAATTGACACATGAAATAAAGACAGGCCAGTCTCAGTACGGTATGCCCGTTACTGATCCTAAAACGAAGAAAAAGACCATAGAGCTAATGAAGAAAGTTAGTGTTGATGATCTGCCGGGAATGACTAAGGCTGGTTTGATTGATAGTAATGAATTTGAAAAGACTTTCGAACACTTAGGATTGGTTAAATATAAGGCTGCTGCAGACAATATGATGAAAACCATGTATGGTATGCAGCGAACAATTAAGGCACGGATTCCTGCACTTTTAGGTGATATGGAGAAACCAATCATCAATGCTAAGAATCCTATCTATGAAGGCGTGTCTAAATGGGTTTCAGATCCACGAACGGAAAAGGAATTCACTAAGGTCGGCAAAGCCGCTAATTCTGGTATTAATGTCATTACTAAAGCGTTTGCTAAAGCATTTGGAATCAAGTCAGCACCTCAAGCCATGAACAGGGCAATGAATGGGTTAGCTAAAGGAGTTACTGATGCCTCGAAGTCAATTGCTAGAAATGCACCTGAAATCAAGGACTTATTAGTAACTCTCAAGAGCTTAGGCGGAATTGGTTTTAAGACACTGATTGATTCGTTAAAAATTGCCAATTTTCTATTGAAGCCATTTATCAAACTCATTGGTGGTAACGCCGACACGTTCGCTAAATTTGCTGCAACTTGGTTTGTTGCTAGTAAGGGACTTAAAGCCTTCAACAAAGGTTTACGTGCAGTTCAAGGCTTCAAAGATATTTTTGGGAAAGCTGCCGAAATTTTTGGCTTAAAAAAGGAAAAAGCTGCTATTGATGAAGAGACAGCCGCGCTAAATCGTAATAGCCGAGCCCGCCAAGAAAATGCTGATACAAGCGTTGGTGGAAGCACTGGCACTGGCAAAGTGTCCAAAGCTGAGAACGCTATTGAAGACGTGACAGAATCAGCAGGCGGAAGCGTTGGCAAGGAAGCAAAAGAGCTTACTCGTGTTGAAAAATATGGTTCCAAGACTAAGGGGCTTAGTCGCTTAACTTCTAAACTACATGGATTCGGTGAGCTCGGGAACGTTACTAAAGCTGGTAAAGTGCTTGCTGGATCAGTTGGCCTATTTGACGTTTTAAATGCCGCAACCGATCTAATTGGCACTACTAAGAAAACTGCTGGGTCACACGTTGGTGCAGCTGGCGGATCACTTGGCGGCACGGCAGCTGGTGCAGCTATTGGGACAATGATTGCTCCCGGAATTGGTACGGCCATTGGTGCTGGTATTGGTGGGCTTGCCGGTGAGGACATCGGTCGCAAGTTAGGTAAAGCTATTCAAAAAGGGTTATCATTCCAAAAAATACATGTTCCTAAGCTATCTGATGGTTCTGCTTTTGACAAACTAGCTAAGACTGCAAAAAGCCATTATAAAGGATTAGTTGACCAAGATACCAAGAATCTTAAGCTGCTGTATAAGAATGGCGACATTACAAAATCCGAATATCAGAAGCGTCTTGCTATCATTCAAAAAAACGAGTCCAAAATGACTCGCTTATCTTCCATGTCTGAAAAAGATCGTAATGCCATTACAAAGTATTATGCACAGTCACGTCAATCACTTACCGAAAAGTGGAATCGTAAGATCCTGGCTGACCAGAAAAAGTATGGCAAAAGCTCTAAGGAAGTTGCCAAAGACGAAGCAGCGAAAAAGAAAGCTTTGCAAAAACAGGAGCTTAAATTTGCCACATCGGTAACTGCTAAGGAAGCACGGCTTCATACGACACTTGATGGAAAAATTAAGCTTTCTGCTAATAAGCAAGAGTCAATCATTAAAAAGCTAACCAAAGAAAAAAGGCAAGCTGTCTAAAAAGCAAACTAGAACAGGCCTTGATTGATTCTAATAAGGAGCGCAAAACCGTTTCTGCTAACGCCAACAAGCAGTATAAAACTTCTGTTCGGGCTGCTTATAAGAAGTATGCCGAAACCGTTAAGGCTGCCAAAGATGAATACAATGGTAATTCTAGCTACGCCAAGAAGCAACGGGCGGCAATTGAGAAACATGCACACGCTCAACGTGACCATGCCATTGCAGCTGCGGAGAAGCAACGCCACGATACCGTTAAAAAAGCTGATGATCAGTATAATAAAACGGTTGATTATGCGCATAAGCAAAATAAAGGTGTTACTAAGCAGTCGGCCAATCAATATCAAAATACCAAAGAAAATAATAGAAAAACGAAAGACAATTATTATTCAACTTGGCATGGTATCTGGAAGACCGTTGGCAACTGGGTTGGAAAGCTAATTGGTGGGCTAAACAAGGGTGCAGTTAAGGGACAGAACCAAGTGTTCAAACAATATGGCGGTACCAACACTTTGTCGCCAATCACGGCTTCTTACTATGCAACTGGTACCGGTGTTTTAGGCAACCTAAGGCGTGCAATTACTAAGCCAACGTTGGCGGTTCTTAATGACGGCCACGACTCTCCGGAAACTGGCAATCAGGAAGCTGTTTTGCACCCAGATGGGGGCGTGGAACTAATTCACGGGAGTAACACCATGAAGGTGCTAGAACCCGGTGCAGAAGTTCTTAACGCGTCTGAAACTAAGCTGATGAGTCAGCTGGGATTAATGCACTTTGCGTCCGGTACGGGATTCCTCAGTGGTCTGTTTAAGTCAGTAGGTAAGGTTGGTAGCTTCTTTAAAAATGCGTTTGGTTCCTTGAAAGACAAACTAAAAGCCATTACGGGTTTTACCAGTAATGCTACTGACAGTTTCAATTCAACCTTTAATCCAGATTTTAGCGGTTTAAAAGGTGGTGTTGCAAAGGGATATGCGCACATTGCCAATCATAAGATCAAGAATCAAGGCCAGAAATGGTGGTCTGCTGCATGGAATGTAATTAATAACGCTTCCAGTGCCAGTGGCGGTGGTGGTCCTGTAGCGCACACGCCTGGTGCTGGGTGGCATATCACATCCGGATTCGGATACCGAGGTGCTACTAGTGGCGGTATGTCTATTCATGATGGTGTCGATTTCTCTGGCGGTAAAGTTGTTCATGCGTTAGAAGATGCTGTGGTTACAGAGGCCGGGCCGGGCCGTTGGTTAGGCAATAAGGGTGTCGGTGAAGTTATCGGTACTAAGGGTGGGCGCTTGCGTCTAATTTACCAAGAATTAAATGGCAAGAACCCGCATGGTGCAGATCTACTTGTGCATGTAGGCGACCACGTCAAACGTGGGCAAGCTATCGCTAAGCTAGGTCCTGATGGTACTCACGTACACATTGGGGCAACAACGGAAGGACTATGGAATCATGGTGGTTCGTCAACTAAAGGTTGGTTGGATGTCACTAAACTTCACGGTAGTTATGGTAACAAGGCAGCAAAAAAGATCACCAGTGGGCTTACCAAGTTTGTCACGAAGCAACTCAAAGGTTCCGGTGTTCTGTCTTGGGTTAAGAAATTTCTTGCTCCATTAGCTGATGTTATTGCTGGTGCTGGAAATCCTGGTGGTGCTGGTGTCGAACGATGGAAACCGCTTGTTATTAAAGCCTTAAAGGCAAACGGTTTTAGCGCTTCACCATCTCAGGTATCTGCTTGGATGCGGGTCATTGCTCGTGAATCAAATGGTAATCCCAAAGTGATTAATCGCTGGGATTCAAATGCTAAAGCCGGTCATCCATCAATGGGACTAGTACAGACAATTCAGCCAACCTTTAATGCAAACGCATTTAAGGGACACCATGACATCTTTAACGGTTATGACGATCTATTAGCTGGGATCCGTTACATGTCCCGGGTTTATGGACGCGGTAGTGGTGCTTTTGCTCGTGTAGCATCACGCGGATATGCTCATGGTGGCTTAAGCCAAAAAGAAAAGTTGGCCCATATTTCCGAGGGGAACATGCCAGAGATGGTCATTCCACTGTCTAAGCTAAAGTCTTCAAGAGGCTACGAGCTTCTAGGAAAAACGGCGGCTATTATGGCTAAACGAGATCACTTAGAGGTCCAATCCAGTAACGATAACAAGAACTCAGACAAGTTGATGGATAAGTTAGATCAAGTCATTGGACTTATGCAAAGCTTGCTTGTTGGTCAACAGAATCCAGTTCCCGCTGTTGTATCTGACAATGCTATTTATAACGGATACAACCGCATGAGCACAAAAACAAAGTTAAGTAAAAATCTAGGAAGGGGATATGTAAATGGTATTCAGTAGGACAGCCATGGTAGATACATTTGATTATGCATTTGCTGAAGATGGTTCTGATGGATTTAACAGTTTCAAAGACTTAGAAATTCTAGTTAACCATGTTTCGAAGCCGATTGCTCCCACCATCACTGAATCCTTCCAAGACGTCCCTGGTAGATATGGGGGCGTTTTTTTAGGGAATTCATACGGAGAAAAAGAGATTGATATTCCAATTACAATCATGGCTAGCAGCCGTGACGAGTACAACCGTAAGATGGATAACCTATCTAAAGCCCTCATTAATACCCACGATGACGCCGATACTCAGTACCCATTACGGTTCAATGACCAACCAGAGGTAGTCTATTACGGTCACTTTACCGCCATTCCTACCCCAACCTTTATCAATGAAGGGGTTCAGGATTGTACACTACGCTTACCTTTATGCTGGCTGACCCACGGGGGTTTCTACCCCAGCGTGATATTAAGATCACCAGTAATGAGCAGATTATCAGCCCAGCCGGTAATACCGCTGTTCAACCGGTAATTCACATCATTCCAAAGACTGACCTGTACTACTTCGGCTACACGCTAGGGGATCAATACGTGGCAGTTGGCTACCATGTTGACGATGGTTCAACGGTTACGGATGCCGATGGTAATGTCACTAGTTTGGAACCCCACCAAGAATTGCAAGTACACGACCCTTGTAACTCAATGAGCACGTGGTTTCAAGCTGGCGCCGATACCCAAGAAATTAAGGTATATCGTGGAGAAAATGATGGTAAAGCAACGGCTACAGCCTCAGCATTAATGGTTGCCAAGGATAGTAAAGGCCATTATAACTGGGGTACAGTCGGCAAGCACAAGAATCTATTCTACGGCCCTGTTATTATCCACCAAGGTATTCCCAAGATTAGCAATTATTGGAAGGTATCGATGCGGTTTCACCATATCAAGCGGATGAAAAATGAACGGGCCATGGGCAAGGTTGAAGGTTATCTGCTGGATTCTAATGGAAATGTTTGTGGACGAATGGGAATTACCGATTATGCAGAAGGACGGTACCCCCGTGGTTACATTCAGCTGGGGAGTTCTTTTAATGCCACCAAGGATAAAGGCAATTACCTAACCCTTTTGTACAACGAGGGTGGCCGTAAAGTTAATGGGCAAAATCATCATGATGTAAAGGTCCATTTAACCAAAACCGTTAAAGTTAAGACTACTTCCAAAGCTAAATCGGCCAGAATGTATCAAGCTACCCTTAAGCGGGAATCCTTCAAGGCCGCCACTAAGAAGAAAAAGAGAAAGAGAAGGAAAAAGGCAACTAAAAAGGTTACCAAGAAGAAGCGCGGTGGTAAGCGTAAGTCTACCAAGGTTTCTAAGCCAAAGGTTAGGACTAAATCCAAAACCATTCATACGTATGTCATGGAAACAACGTACATGAACAAAGACGCTTATTCTAACTTCTTCGGTGAGTTCTCATTGGAACGCCAAAAGAAGACCATTGGCGGTAAGGTGTACGACAATTGGGTGGCTGAGATTAACGAGTTCAATCCTAAGACTGGGGTAGCATACTCGGTTAACACTAAGGGTAAAGTACACATTCATACTGAGAAATTAGATAAGTCGGGAAAGTTTGGCTTTGCCTTGGCTAATGTGGCGGCCACCTTCATGAAGCATGATATTAAGGAAGACTTAGTCAGTCCCAAGGTGGCTTACAAGTCGGACTTTGAAACGCTGACTGACCTCAAAATATACACTTCTGACGGGTCAGATGACCCAGATGATATCCCTCATGTTATCGCTCATGCAGGTGAAGAAATCATCATAGATTCAGCTGATAATTCAGTCACGGTTGCCGGTCGAAACGTTGATAAGTATGTTTCCTGGCTATCTACCTTCCCACCAATTGAAGGTGATGTCAGCCAAGAGATGCACTTCACACCGGACCCAGCCAATGCAGATATAACTTTGGAATATAAACCAGCGATTAAATAGAAAGGAGTTAAGACGTATGTACGTCATTCTGGATAAAAACCTTAAACGAGTCGCCACCTTAGATACGTCAACTGATACAAATATCTTCTGGGGTGAGACCATTCAGCAACAATTGGCCGATGATAATAGCTCAAATGACAGCATTTCTGAATCCAGTCTAGCTAATACCTCTGACCCCAACGCTAATTCTAAGAGTTGGAATGATACCTTTACTGGTCTCACCATGGTAGCAGATAGTCCAGCGGCTCAATATCTTAAAGTAGGCAATCACTTAGCGGCTTATGACCAAGCGAATGACCGCTGGAGAGTGTACCGGATTTACACCGTTGACGAAACGATGGATACCACTTCTGGGACTAACCTTGTTTCAGCCGATGCCATTAACCTCTTAATCTGGCGATTAGGGAAGACAATTCCCACCAAAAAAGAGATTAAAGAGTGTGCCTTACCAGCGGCCATGAACTGGATTATTGCTGGTACCGGAATAACATTGGTGGATAATGCAACTTCTGGACTGCTTTCAGACTTTTCCATCGATGGGGAATCATCTTCTCAAACTTTGCTTCAAACGATCCTGACTACTTATGATTGTGAAGCCGATGGATACGTTAAGTTAGATAGTTCTGGGATTGTGACAGATACCATTCTGGAATTATCCGACCAACGGGGACAGAATACCGGTAGACGTATCACGTATGGTGACAACATGCTTAGTATTAAGCGGGAAACGGTCGATACTACCTTGATTACCAAGTTGTACGTCTATGGTTCCGGTGGTGCCTCAATCAGTACAGCCAAAGGTAACGGTGGTCGTAACTTTGTCACTGATGCTACGGCTAATAGCCTGTACAACAACGATGCCAACACTTGGCTGGAAGGTAGTATTACCAGTTCTACGGTCAGTGAACCCGATGCCTTACTATCGTTGGGATTGAAGACACTCAGACTGTACAACCACCCACGGGTGAATTATTCCGTAGATGTAACCAGTGATTTTGATGCCCAATTAGGCGATACCATTAAGGTAATCGACCTGACTATGACCCAGTATTAACCTTGCAAGCCAGAGTTATTCAACGGACAACTAGTGAGAGTGATCCAACTCAAAATAAGGTAGTCATTGGGGAATTCTCAACGGTTACAGTCGTTACTCCAAACTTCATTAAAAATGTGGAACAGCGGTGGAATGACCACGTAAAAAAGCTGTTTGAAGACGCCAAGAAGAACCAAAATGCTGCAAGTATCAGCCTAATTACCCCGCTGGGTCAATCATGGACGAATACTGATACCAGTAAAAGGGTAATTGCAAGGTTATTCATTGAAGGTGAAAATGTTACCAGCTTTCTTTCAGCAGCGGCTTTCAATTGGGAGTACATCCAGCAAGATGGTACCCATAATCTAACTTGGGAGAGTCAGCATGCAAAAGACGGATATGAAGTCACCATTGTTCCCCCATTCGTTGGTAGCTTAGTCGTATCAATTGATGATGCATTCGTTAAAGATGAGTCTGAAATGTGGATAGACACTGGTACTAACGCTGACGGCACCTTCAAAAAGTTGTGGGAGACCACTGACGGTAACCCTGATGAGTTCGGTAATAATCACGTTGGGGCATTGCAATTCTCTTACAAAATGAGTAATGGTGAGGTACTTGCCAGCTATGCGTACAAGGGAAAGCAAAATCAGTCCAATCTAAGTGATTGCCAATACCTACATTGGGACGCTAATGGCAAGTTACTTGATTCCATGATTGTACAAGGAGGTCAACATGGCTCTTCCTTTGGTTACGATGAAGCCAACAACCTCATATACTCCCAGATTAAGGATTTAAGTGGGGGAAAGAAATGGTTAGCAACCTTCCCATACACCCCACATGCTGTAATCAGTAGTGGTTCCAGTGCGGTAACAAAATGGTGTGAGATGGAAACGTACGTGAGGCCTAACGTTGACCTTACCAATGGATTATGGATTGGTAGTCAGATGGATGGCACGGTAGAAGTATGTAATATTTCCGACTTGAAAGCTGGTCATTATTTCCCAACTATTCGCTTCAAGTTGCAAGACTTCGGTTGGAATCCGGTACCAAGTGGGGTTACCAATAATGGCACGTATAATACGATACAAGCCAATTCAATTGTCTATCCATACGCCTTCTTTACCGCTGGGGACGTCAACAACAAGGATGACCGACTAGTAATGTGTATCAATCTCATTACCCAGTCAGTCATTTTTAATTACCAGATTGAACCTTCACAGGATATTCAGCTGACTGTACCGATTGAGTACGGTGGTCACTTTGAACCAGAAGGGATATACCCGGACTTAGCGCATGACCAGTTAATAATTGGCTTCAATGTCAGCGAGTACAGAGACGCTGCGCATAATGTCATGATTAGTCACTCTGGCCTATGGTCAATCCCAATTGGTATCCGCGATGATAGCAAGGACTTAGCAATCACTTACCCAGCTGAAGATGAGGGAGAAAACACCGAGGTAGAAGAACCAGTGGTAATCCCTGATGATACTGATGACTCAGACAGCGCCAGTGATGACGATTCTGCTTTCAATATTGATGACGGCGAGACTTATCAGGAGGTGGTCGAAAGATGATTATTGCAACGGGTTCAGTTGACATTAACGAAGCCACCAAGCTTGCCCAAATTGCTTCAAATAGCGCTTCAGACTTAGCCGATAAGATGAAGAATACGGTAGCCACCATGGACGGGAAAACAACAGTTTCAACCAGTACCCCATTCGATGACGGCAAGGAACATAACGAAGGTGATATGTGGACGGTTATTAACAATGATGTTGCCTCAGCTATGTATATCTATACTGACGGCCAATGGCAGGTTAAAAAGTGGGACCAGCAGGCACTAAGTGTTAAGCAGTTGTCGGCCTTAACAGCTGATTTAGGGCATGTTACTGCCGGAACAATTGAGTCAGCCATTATCAATGGTGCTCAAATTAATGGTGGAGCAATAACAGGAACGTCAATTATAGAAAATAGTAGTAATGGAACAATTACATTAGACCAGGGCGGGTTCAGCGCCATTAGTAATGGTAACTATCTTAAATTCGTATCTGGAAATAGCAATGGTTACACTAAAATTCGCGGTAGCTTGGACATTGATTCAATTAACGTTGGTGTTTCATACATTGAAGGACAGACCTTTTCAGCATATGGTGGCAATAATACTCATATCGGTAGTGAAAATGCTTGGACGTATCTTGCCGAAAAGATTAAATGTGGCGCTACTAATGGTGGTAATCCCGCAATATCTCCTACTATCGGGACTGATATATATTTCCACAATCAAGCAGGTAGCACAATTGATATTCATGGGGGCACTTTTTATGCTCATGGTACGGCTTTAAAGTCTGCATTATCAGCCAAGCGAGATATAACTGACTACGATCCAGATGAAGCACTCGCCGCTATCATGAATACCGATATTAAAAAGTGGAAGTACAAGGATGCTGATAATTCCGCTAACTCCCAGCATATTGGTCCGATCATTGATGATGTTAATGCGATTGGGGATAAAACTGCAAGTATTGCCAACGATATGGTTAGCACTGATGATAATGGTGATTACTTCTTGAACGAGTCCAATACCATTTCCATTTTATTGGCGGCCTTAAAGAAGTCCAACCAAAGAATTGATGAACTCAGCTACCGAATCGCACAATTAGAAAGGAAGAACGTTCAATGATTACAAGCTTAGATGTTAAACAGAACAGCGATAATACCACTCACGTTGTCTACACGGTCGTTTTTAGCGGTACCAATCATCAACCTACGGTAACTTCGATGCAACGGCTGAGGAAGCCTCTACAGCCTTCTCTGGGTCAACCAAGGCAGATATGTGGGCCGGATTCAAGCAACTGGTACTAACCCGGTTGAAAACTGAAGCCACGAATGCCCTAGGAGGTGGTGCAAGTGAGTAAGGAACTGTACTTTACCGATGGCAATAACGAGGTTAAATACCTCGATACCACAGCCAGTTTTAACTTGGCGATTACCCAAGACGGTTCAGCATTCGACTTAACTAATGCTACAGCCATTGATGTAAAGGTTGCTAATGACACCGGATATGTATTCGATAAGTCGATTGATATGGCTACAATTAAGCAACCATTAGCCGGATTGATTACCATGCCAGTGGATACTGAGGTCATGAATGCCTTAGTACCCGATGATTACACGATTGAAGTTTGGGTGACTTTGTCCAGCCTAGTAACACCTGGTAGCCAAGAAGGATTAACTGATGACGGTTCAACCACTAATACTACTACCTCATCAACTGCTACCACTACGTACAACGCCATCTTCCCAAGTGATGACCCACAAGGCTTCACCATTACTGAAAATGTTATGAGCGATTCTGGGGACGTTATCCCGGTTATGAGTCTTGATACTTTCCAACAGGAATTTGACCAGCTTAAGACTGACTTAACTAACAAAGTCGCCACATTGCAAGGACCGAAGGGGGACAAAGGTGACAAAGGTGATACAGGGACTGTTGATAACACTGGGTTAATTAGTGCACCTGCATTCCAGAGTTTGCAAACTGCAACCACCGAATTACAGCAAAATGCTCTTATGATTAATCCAGCTAATGATTTTAATAAAGCAAGCTTGCTATTTGAGGTTGCTGGGCGCTGGCCTGTTGGTGGAGCTGTCGCACAATCGATGCAGTGTGACATTAAGACTGGTATAATCTATGCTGCTGAGCAGACTGATGACGCAGGATCACAAAGAATCGTAAAGTATAATCCTGATACAAAGGCAATTATACAAGAGCGAGCGCTAAATTTAGACGCGGTGGTTTGGTTTGAGGGAAATTCACTTTATCACGATGCGGTGACTGGTGATGTCATGTTTGTCCTGCCTTATGATTTATTGGGCAACTGGTTTATTTACAATTTTGACACTGATACAAAAGGAACACCCTTCAGAATGGTTGGTCAAACAATATACTGCATTGATGATACCGGTAAATATTTTGTTACAATTAATAGTAAGGATATGCCAGGTGTAAATGGTTATATAACTGGATTTAACGTGTTTGATTTGACGAGTGTAATCAGTGGCGTACCCAAACTGGTCAATTATATTCCAGTTAAAGATGGTATAGTGCGCGGTAATAACAAAATACAAGGATTTCAGATGGTTGGAGATTCCATTTACATCGGTCGTGGAACTTATAATCAACGGTTTAGGACAACAGTCATCGACAACACTGGAGCTGTGACTGCGACTATGTCTGGGATCAAAACGATATAAAGAAAATTATCGGTTTCCCCGATGATGGGCAAGTGTTTACCTGTGAATCTGAGGGTATGAGCTATAATATTGTTAACGGTAAGGCAGTCCCCGTTATTGTAGACATCGGTCGGCGGGGTAGTGGAGTTTACTATGCGATGATTAATTTAAACGACACAAATGGTGTGAAAATTAGATATACTTCTGGTGTTAGTGTTGCTGGTATGACTCGCATGGACGTCAGTGGTATTAATCGTGGTCTTGCCTTTAACCTTGGCAGCACCGCACAAGATCCGAGTATTTTAGATTGTTTAAAAAATGTGCATGAATATGGATCGTACAATTTTACCGTTGCACAAGGGAATACAGGCCTCGCACCAGAAATGGGTAGCGTCAGCGGTATTGCAATTGTCCGCGAAATGGATGGATATAATCTCAACAAAATGATGGTTATTGCTGTCGATTATAATAACTGTACGTGGACAAATTATTTTGATAAAGGCACTTGGATGCAATGGAGTAAACAGCTTAACTATGTGCCTTTATGGATTGGGTCGTCAAAAATGAATCAGCCAGTTACACTAAATAAGCCTGCTTCTGGCTATAAACGTTATGCGGCCATCTATCAAACTAGCAATGGCAATGGTATGTTTGCGGTTGGCGACGGCAAAACCATTATTATTAATTGTTTTAATAATGGAAATGGAGCTGCGGCGGCGACTACTTTTTACGAGGCACAGCTCATTTTCCCAACTATTACTACTGCACGACTAAGCGTTAATGGTGCAAATAGCCTTGCAGTGCCAAATGGAGCTTCTAACGGTACTCCGACGATGTCAACTAGTCCTGGCGATATAACGATCAAAGAAATCTGGGGGATGATGTGATGCGACTAGTTTTAAATGATAAAAATGAAATTATTGAATTTGCAAGTTTAGGTGATCTTACTGGATCGGTTGAATTCGATGGGAAAGTCCCAGATGATTTTGATAAAAAATTCAAGCCATCTTTCTATTTACTACAGAACGACACTGTTACTGTTAATCCAAGCTATGTTGCACCAGTTGAGAAAATGCCAGATAGCCAACCAACGGCTGAACAAGAGTCGTTGACAGCAATAGCCCAGCAAATGGCTGATCAGCAGCAACATATTGAATCACTAGAACAGGCACTAACAGCCTTAGCAGAAGGAGGTGCTAAATCATGATGATTGTATTCAAATTTGCATATCAGTTATGGCACACAATGGATAAAGCTGAAGTCGCTGCAGAAGTAACCAAGAATTTGATTACGGCCGATGACTATAAGATGATTACTGGTGAAGATTATGTAGCACCAACAACTCAAGCAACGACCACAAGCACCACTAACTAGCAATTAATAGCCAGTTAGTCAGTGCTTTTAATTTACCCGAAATTAGGAGGATAAAAAATGTTCAAAGAAATTACCGATGTGTTCAATTGGCTCAGTAACGCTGGCGTATTTGCCTTCTTAATGGTGTTAATTCCCACTGTTTACAAGTTGGTAAAACCACTCTTAACTCGTAAGGTTCAGACAGAGAAAAATACTCACGTCAAGCAAGGATTAGAAGTGGGATTAAACTTGGCGAATACGATTGTACCTGAAATGGCAGTCATGGCTGGGTTATCTCTGTCTGACCGAAAGAAGGAAGCAATCCGCTTCGTTAACGCTCAATTAACGGCCAATGGCTTTGATTTAGATGTTCAAACTATTTCCGGATTAGTTGAGAAAGCCTATCAAGCTACAAGGCAGCTGGTGGTGATAACCACTTTTCCCCTGTGACGCCGGCGCCGTCAGAAACTGATACGGATAGTTCTGCATCAGAAAATACGAACAAGCCTCAGAAACCGTTTCTCAAGCCGGTTCAACTACAGAAAAGAGTGATGTTAATGCCTAAACTTGGGATTGATGTATCGAGCTATCAGGGTAGCTCGGTTAGCTATTTTCATAACTTTAAAAAGTTAGGCGCTGACTTTGCCGTGGTTAAATTAACTGAAGGAACCAACTATTTAAATCCGAAAGCAAGCGCTCAAGTTACCAATTCATTAAAAGTATTTGGTTCGGTCAGTGTTTATCATTTCTTTCACGGTGCTGGAACCGCTGAAGCCAAATATTTTTAGCCTGGGCTAAAAAGTTTGGCCTAGATAATTCGACCGTTTTAGTGATTGACGTTGAAGCGCCTGGACTGCCATACAATACGACACCACAAGTTAATGCGTTTTTACGTTATCTGATTAATGCCGGATATAGAAATGTTGTTACCTATGGAAGCGGTAGCTGGTTTAATTCCGGCCGAATTCAGCGAAGTGCGTTAGTCGATAAACATATTTGGGTAGCCGCTTACGGTGTCTCGCAGCCTGGTGTCGTCAATGCGAATGCCTGGCAGTTTACCGACAATTGGCACGGAGTAGATGCCAGCTATGATTTTGATGGCTCACTGTCTGGTAGTTCCGCTACGAATAAAAAGGCCAAACCAGCGTATTGGTCAACTAATGGTCTTTATGAAGTTATTGCTGATCATATCAATGTGTACGGCAAGATTGCCTTAGATAAGGCCCATCAGCGCCGGATTCATTTTACTAAGGGCAGCACAATCTACGGTAAGGCCGTCAAGTATGGCAAGGTATACCGGATTAAGACTGACGTTGGGTATATCTCAGCTAATAAGGACTATGTGAAACTGGTCAGAAAGTCGGGTGGCAAGTAATGACGTTGGATCACTGGACAGAATTAATTACCGTTGGGATTGCCGTTGCCGGCGGCGTATATGCAGCTCTAATGGTCATTTTAAAGCCATTTATTAATGATCTAAAACGGGTTGCTTTAAGCATGAGTGAAACAACACGTAAAATCGAACGCTTGATTGATTCGCAAAATAGCATGCACGAAGAATTGATTGCTAGTAAAGGTGAACACCAGGTTATCAATCAACGAATTGATAATATTGAAGAATATGTTAGTGAACTTAAGCAAAAATAATGGTATACTCATGGCAATCCCGATTGCTATTGCGTCTAAAAAGGCCACTCATCTCATTACGAGGTGGGTGGCTTTTTTATTACAGAAATGAGATAGGCTGTAATATATTTCTTGACGGATATCGGATAAAGGGGTATAAAGTAGGTATAGAAGCCAATCCCCTCGTTTCGCATTTTGCGCAGGTACGCCCTGAAAAACGAGGGTTTTTTTGTAGGCAAATATTTTGCAGGGTGATTAGAATGAAGGATAACTTAAAGCACTTAAACCCAGAAGAACAGCGGCTTTTATTTGAAAGCCGTGGAATACAATTCCCAGAAGATAGACACGAAATTGACGCAAACAAAATTCAAGAAATTGGATATTATAAACTGAAAGAATTTGCGTATTCATTTGCAAAACGTAAACCGAACGGTCATTTGAGTTTGTCAGATGATAAGGAAATAGTATATGAGAAACTTTCATTTAAGAAGCTTTTAGTCAGATACTACATGGATAAAAACTTAAGAATTTTTATTTTACATGCAATCGAGGACATAGAAGTTTATTTAAATAATATAGTAGCTACTCGATTAGGTTTAAAATATGGTGCCTTTGGTTATTTGGAGTATAAAAATTGGTGTGACCGGAGTATTCCAAAATTTGAAATTGAGAAGAAGCAGTTCTATTTTAAAAAGGATTTACTTGCAAAAATAACGAGATCTAATCTTCCTGATATAAAATTGCCCTGGAATCAAAATTCAGATGGATTCCCATCAGTATGGGTTATGACCGATTGTCTAACATTCGGTGATACAATTAACCTAGTTAAAATAATGTCGCTGAATAATAAAAAGGCACTTGCTTCAAAATTCAATTGTACTCCTAATGAATTAATTTCTTGGCTTAGCTGTATGAATTTTATTCGAAATGCGTGTGTGCACAATAGCGACCTTATCGATATCAAGATTAGGACAAAGCCAACACCTCCTGCAAAATACACACAATGCCTAAACAGTGTCAAAGGTGGCTATTCAAATAAAGTAGCTGTAGCTGTCCTTATCATCAAATTTATGATGGAATCTGTTAATTCTAGATATAAATTTGGAAACATTTATGATTCACTATATAAACTAATCGATGGAAATGAAGAATTAGCTCATAACCTCGGCTTTTCGAAAATAGACTCTATTAAATGCTTAACGAAACGGAACTTTGATTAATGAATGATGTAGGTTCATTCGTAACAAAAAGCAAAAATTTTGACTTGACTATAGTTATTCTAGACGAATTAGAATCGAAGATTTTAATTGGATTAATTAAGTGAAATAGCAGCAAAGGACCACTCATCTCTGCGGAGACGGGTGGCTTTTTTGCGTGGCCAAAAATAAACTAAAAAATATACCTTATAAGGTTGATATGTAAGTTAATAAGGTGTATATTAATAATATAGAAAGGAGGTTAGAAGTTGAAGGGTAAGCATCAAAAAGAGCCTGACCATCAAGAAATGATTACCAAACTAACGTTGATAACAGCCATTATCACGTTAATAACGAATCTGGTAACCTTGATAGACAAGCTCACAAAGTAAATGGTAAGGGGCCTAGCCCCTTACTTAATTCTACCCTGAGATTACCTAATATGACAAATAAAAAACTCCTATATGCACTGGCAGGCATTACCGCAATTAATGGGATTCTAGTAATAATCAATCTAATCTTAACTTTTATAGGGAAGTGAATGGAATGCCTAAAAATAGTGAAGCACGCTTAAAGGCTAATAAAAAGTGGACTGATGCTAATAAGGATAAGCAACGAGTTTACCAATACCGATCTTACGCGCGTAAATTTATCAGAGATATGGCTACGGCCGAGGATCTCGATGAACTGGCGTCCTTGATTGATAACCGGCGTACCGAAATTAAGACAGATGACTAAGACTAACTAAAACCGCCCACCTCAATCGAGATGGACGGCTTTTTTGTGCGCTGAATATGTGAATTAACCACATTTAACCGGGATAAAACTAGGTGTAGTATCCATTTTAATATGAATTTTTATAAAGATGCCCGCTCTGCATTTATAATTTTTTGGTTCAATTTTTGTTTCATTTGTTAATATTAAAAACTTCTCTCGAAATTTTGTGACCATTTTGTGACCATTCCGATTTATACCCCTTTTGAATACTTATTTAAAAAGGTGCTTTCAATTCATTTTTAATTTTGCTATAATAATCACAGTGTTAGAACAACAAGGGGGCTGCATTAGGAATGAAGAAAAGTATTCGTCAATCGCGAATTGAACAATTAATCAATCAATATCCGATTGGTACGCAAGAAGACCTAATGCGTCATCTAAAAGAAATTGGGATTAAGGCGACGCAAGCAACAATCTCACGAGACATTCGTGAGATGCAGGTAGTCAAAGCCCAAGATGGCCATGGACACTTGCGTTATACAATCTTTAAGCCTGGAAATAAATCAGAAGAAGAACACTTACGTGAAACCATTAATGAAGTGGTAATTGGGTTGACTCGGATCGAATTTATCAACGTGATTAAAACGTTGCCAAGTAACGGCAACCTCTTAGCGGCGATTTTAGACGATTTAAAGTTACCAGAAGTGGTCGGCACGCTTGCCGGACACGATACGATTTTGGTGATTAGTCCGAATGCTGATGTTGCTCAGCAATTGAACGATGAAATTGCTGAAAACATGAATCCGGATATCGTTCATTAACGATTTTGGTTAACGAAGTGAGCACGTCCATGTCCCGTAACGGGATGCGGGCGTGCTTTTTTAGTGTTAGCAGATCAAAACGGCTGTTTAAGGGTTATTAAAGTTTCGGCGCAGTCAGAGGCGTTCGTCAAAGTTATGATAGAATGAATAGTGCAAATCTTGAAAATGGTTGAGGAGTTTTTTGATGAACAATAATCGGGGAAATCAATATTTTGAGCGATTCCGGGCCTGGTTGGCGCCGTACTATCATCGCTTTAAACGGCGATTAGGTAAGGTCTGGCACCGATACCAGCTGACCCGGTGGCTAATCACGATTGTGTTAGCGGTTGTCTTTATCTTGAGTGCCGTTTTGACGTTTCAAGCCAAAACCGCCAACGTTGGTGATTTAAAGGCCCAACTTGAAAAAACCACCTATATTTATGATAAAAAGAATCAGCGAGCGGGGTCGTTGTATGCGCAAAAGGGGACCTATGTGTCGCTTGATCATATTTCGACGAACGTTCAAAAAGCGGTTATTTCAACTGAAGACCGGAACTTTTATCACGAGTACGGGTTTTCGGTTAAGGGGATTGCGCGGGCGTTTTTCCTGTTAGCCAAGAATAAGCTGCTGCACCGCGACTACATTAGCGGTGGTGGGAGTACCTTGACGCAACAGTTGGTGAAAAATGCGTATTTGACGCAGGAACAGACCTTTACACGAAAGCTCAAGGAACTTTTCTTATCGGTTGAAGTTGAGAACGTTTATACTAAGAAAGATATTTTATCGATGTACCTGAACAACGCTTACTTCGGCAATGGTGTTTGGGGCGTCCAAGACGCGGCCGAAAAATACTTCGGGACATCGGCGGCCAACTTAACCGTGCCACAAGCAGCGGTACTGGCAGGTATGCTGACGTCACCAAGTGGTTACAATCCAATTGACCACCCGCAAGCCGCTAAGGAACGGCGTAACACCGTGCTGGCTGATGGCTGAAACTGGTGCAATCACCGAACAGCAGGCGAAGGCTTACCAACAGACAGCCGTAGTGACCAGCGATACCTATCAGTATAATGATTCGTACCGTTATCCTTACTACTTTGACGCTGTAATCAATGAAGCGATTTCGAAGTACGGGTTAACGGAGTCTGAAATCATGAATCATGGGTATAAAATTTATACCTACCTAGATGAGAATTATCAATCCAGTTTACAGACTAACTTTAAGAACAGTTACTTGTTCCCACAAAATGCCGCCGATGGGACAAAGGTTCAAGCAGCTTCAGTGGCCTTGAATCCCAATAACGGTGGGGTGATGGCCGTTGTAGGTGGTCGTGGGAAGCACGTGTTCCGAGGCTATAACCGAGCAACCCAGATTACGCGGCAACCGGGCTCAACAATTAAACCAATTGCGGTTTACACGCCCGCACTGGAAAACGGCTATTTCTATGATTCGATGTTGCAGGATAAGAAAACGTCGTATGGGACCAATCACTACACGCCGAAGAACTATAACAATGTGTATTCGGGTAAAGTACCGATGTATACCGCGTTAGCGCAGAGTATGAATGCGCCAGCGGTGTGGTTATTGAATAAGATTGGTGTTGATAAAGGCTACCAGTCCGTCAAGAAGTTTGGCTTGCCAGTCACTAAGTCCGACAAAAACTTAGCGTTAGCCCTTGGTGGGTTGAGCGAAGGGGTTTCACCACAACAGTTAGCGGGTGCTTACTCAGCCTTTGCAAACGATGGGGAACGCACTGAGCCGCACTACATCCGTAAAATCGTGGATGCAAATGGTAACGTTGTTGTTAGCAATCCAGATGTGACGTCGACTCGCGTGATGTCGTCTAAAGTTGCCAAACAGATGACGAGTATGATGCTTGGGGTCTTCAATAGCGGGACTGGTGCCACTGCCAAGCCATACGGCTACTCAGTTGCCGGCAAGACCGGGAGTACTGAAGCCGATGCAACGGGTGATGGTGATGCGACTCGGGATAAGTGGATCGTGGGGTACACGCCGGATGTGGTCTTGGCAACCTGGGA
Organism: Secundilactobacillus similis DSM 23365 = JCM 2765; assembly: GCF_001311075.1. Lineage (GTDB taxonomy): Bacteria > Bacillota > Bacilli > Lactobacillales > Lactobacillaceae > Secundilactobacillus > Secundilactobacillus similis. Next base: position 5,752 of record NZ_BBAD01000012.1, on the reverse strand, counting down.
AGGATTTGACAATACCAATCAAAATCATCACTTGGAAAATCTAAGTGGTGCCGGTGTTGGACCACTGTTTAAGACTGAGATGGAAGAGATTTTACCATACACGAAGCAGACCTCGTTTAACGTCAAGGATGCCTCGACCTTGGCCAAAGCGCAGCAATCGGACTCCAGTTTCTGGGATAATGTGACCAACGGTGCATCATCGGTCGGTGATCAAGTTAAGCAGGGGGTCAATAATGCCGCGGACACCGTTAAACGGTGGTGGGATGACGCGTTTGGCAATTAGTGTCTCACTTGGGCTGTGACCAGCTGAATTTTAACCAGCCGGCATTGTGAAGTGCCCCTTAGCCATGATACAATGATTGAATGAACTGACAGGAGGAATCTGACACATGGCAGATATTTTAGCAACGGCCGGCGAACTACGCGACCAATTAGCAAGTTCCGAAGAATTTACGGCATTAAAGGCCGCTTACGACGCAATGAAGGCGGATCAAACCGCTTACGACTTATTCAAGGACTTCCAAACGGTCCAACTCGATCTGCAACAAAAGCAGATGCAAGGCCAACAATTAAGTGAAGACGACATGAAGCACGCCCAAGAGCTTGCTAACAAGGTCGGCGAAACTGACTTGATCAAGGCTTTGATGGACCATGAAAAGGGTGTTAACGACTTATTAGCTAAGTTGAACGCTGAAATTACGAAACCAATTCAAGATCTTTACCGGAACTAATTTTTAGTAGCGGTCATTAGACTTGGAGTGAACATGGAAACGTCGAAGTCGTTGGCTTCGGCGTTTTTTTAGGAGAGAAAACGTGAAATTCATTCATGCAGCTGACTTACATTTAGACAGTCCCTTTCGGGGATTAAGTGATTTACCTGCGGCAGTGAAGCAACGGGTCTATCAGGCGCCCTTTACGGCAACCCAACGGTTAGTGGATCGCGCCATTCAAGAACGGGTTGACTTTGTTGTTTTGGTTGGGGACCTCTTTGACCGAGATACGCAAAGTGTGCAGGCCCAACTCTTTTTACGGGATCAACTCCAGCGATTGGTTGATACCGGCATTGGCGTTTATCTGAGTTATGGCAATCATGATTATCTGACCGAGCAATCAACGTTGAGTTTGCCCGATGGTGTGACGGTGTTTGGTCGAGAAGTGACTACGGCGGAATTTACTACGGCTACTCAGCAGCGAGTTGCGATTAGTGGGTTTAGCTATGACCAACGGTGGTTAACAACGGATCGGGTGGCTGAATTTCCTGATCGGTCAGAGGTTGACTTTCAGATTGGCATGTTGCACGGGGCGGTTCGGACTGGCGCTCAGGATCAATACGCACCGTTTACGGTGGCTGAGCTACAAGCGAAGCGCTATGATTACTGGGCGTTGGGCCATATCCACCAGCAACAGGCACTTTCAATGACGCCGCCAATTATTTATGCGGGGGCGATTCAAGGTCGGCACCAAAACGAAACGGGTACCCATGGCTTTCAATTGGTTGAAAGTTCGGGCCAACGACTGAGGCCAACCTACATTCCGGCAGACGATGTGACTTGGCTAACGCTGTCAGTCCCGGCAGAATCAGGAATGACCGATGACACGTTACAAACGGCGGTATTAATGCGCCTAGCACAGTTACCAACGACACAACTACAGCTGGTCACGTTAGCGATCACCAATGTTGAGGCCTTAAACGAGGGTGTGTTGTCGCGGCTAAATGACGGCACGTGGCTCGCACGACTTAACCATACTCAGGCGGGGCAATCACCGATAACGACCTGGGTCGTTGAAGTGACGCCGCAACCAAGTGAGGCGACGATTCAATACAGCCAACTGGATGCTGCGTTTTGGGACGACGCTGCGCAAACGGTGTTTGACTCAACGATCATTGAAACCACGGCGGGAAAATTGATGCAGTATCCATTTTTAGCTCGACACTTACAAGACACTGACACGCAAACTAAGATTCAGCAACGAGTTCGCAGTAGTTTATTAGCGCAATCACGACTGGAGGCGACGCAACGTGCAGATCACGACGATTAAGATTTACGGCTTTGGTCAATTTCACGAAACAACGGTTAAGCTCAACCGTGAATTTCAACTGATCTACGGCCCAAATGAGGCCGGTAAATCAACGTTGGTGGCCTTTATTGCGAGTCTGTTGTTTGGATTTGAGACGGCTAAGCACCGGTATGCAATGTATCAACCTAAAAGTGGCGCGTTGTACGGTGGTGAACTGACATTTAAGCATCATGACCATGACTATTGGCTGAAGCGGGTTGCGGGTCCCCATGGTGGATCTGTAACGTTTCGAGATTTAACAGCGGATGAAACGCTTGATAAGGCTGCCTTAACCGACCTGTTACGACCAGTTGATAAAGACCTGTTTTACCAGATTTTTTGCTTTGGCGAACGGGAATTGCAGGCAGTTGATCAACTGGATCGGTTTGAATTAGTTCAGCGCATTCAACGAATTGGTGCCGTTGGTAGTGATAATTGGATTGGCCTGACGAAGCAGTTAGCACGTGAATCAGATGCGCTATATAAACCTAGAGGACGGGTACAACCGTTAGCTAAATTACTGCGGGAGTATGACGCGTTAACCCAAGAGGTTCAAACTGCTAAACAGGCGTATGAAAGTTACCAAAAATTAATGGCGCAACAAGCAGAAGGTGAAACGGCGCTCGCAGAACTTCAGCAACGGGTGGTTGATCAACAGCAAAAACTAGCCGAACTTCAGCAACTTGTGACGAATTATCCGGACTTTGTGACCTATCAGCAACTGATGCAACAAACGGATTCAACTAGTCATCGCCTTTCAACCACTGATTGGCAGACGTTTACTAAATTGACGGCACAACGAAATCAGTTGCAGTCGGCCTTAGATCAAACTGAAGTCGCACTCGCTGACTCGGAGGCAATCCAACCTGATTCTGAGGTGATGGCCGTCTATCAAGCCCATCAATCACAAATTAAAACCCTTGCGGCCCAACTACCACAGCTTCGAGAACTGACGAACACGGCAACGACTCAAGAAGCCCAACAGTTAGCGTCATTTCGTCAACGCTATGGTGAACAAATCGTGATGGCGCGTCCCTTTAGCGCAATTGATCAACCACGGATCAGTCGGTTGATTGCGGCCCAGCAGGCGAATCAAACGAAGCAAGCAGCTATCGAACAACAACGACGAGACCATCAACAGACCTTCTCGCGTTTGAGTGATCAAGCAACGGCTAGTCGGGGTGGTATTTCAGTAAAATGGCTGGGTGCGGGCGTGGTGATTGCGTTGTTGTCAGTTTTGATCCTGACGGGCTGGTTAAAATCCTTGGGCGGAGTTGCGGGGTTACTGGTTGCGGCCTACGGCATTTTTCACCCGATGCTGCAACAAAATGGTCAGTCGGCAATTGATGCGCAGTTGACTTTGCTCTCACGTCAGTTAGATGGTGATCGTCAGCAGTTGGGGGATTTAGCAGGCGAGTTAGCTGAACTGACAACGCAATTAACCGAGGTTGAACGTCACTACCAGTTGGCGCTTACTCTGTTGATCAGTGGCTGGCGATGCAAGCAGACCTTCAGCAAGTGAGTCAGTTGCAGCGGACGATTGCGCGACGTCAACAGCAGCGACAAAGTGGTGACGCGGAATTACAACGTTACTTTGAACAGTGGCAGTTTGCAGCACCGGTTTTACAATTGCAGGGAACGGCCGCGCAAAAGTTAATGCAGATCACGAACTTCGTGGCAGCTGCTGAGGATCAGGTTAATCGCAGTCAAGCGCAAGTAAGTGAACGTCAACGACTTCAACACGTTCAACAGGATTATCAGCAACAGCTAACGGCTAGTCAAAAAACGTTGCAGGCATTCTTAAAGACGGCTAACGTGACAACTACCGAAGCGTTTGAACGACAATATCAGGCTAGTCAGCAAGCACAACAACGTGAAACCCAACTGACAGCGGTCAAACAGCGGTTATCTGAGTCAGAGCGCCAACGACTAGCACAGTTTGATTCGGTTGCAGCGATTGAGGCCGCGGTTGAAACGGCCAAGGCGCAACTTCAAAGCTTAATGACCAAACGGGATGGTCAACTTAAACAACAGAGTGAGCGTGCCTATGCGATTGAAAAGAAGGGGCATAGTGTGGCTTACCAGCAACTACTCCAACGTCGAGCGGACCTTGAAGCTGAAATTGAGCGGATGACGGATGATTGGCTGACTAATCAGTTGTTGATCAAATGGATCGATCAGACTTTGGTTAATGCGTCTCAGGGTCGGCAACCTCAGATTTTGAAGGCCGTTCAGCAATTTTTTGCCGTTTTGACAGATCAACGGTATCAACAGGTGACTTTCACTGATGAAACGGTTCAAGTTACTCGAGCCGATGGGATTGTGTTTGACGTGGGCGAATTGTCTGGCGGTACTGCAGAGCAACTATACGTGGCACTGAGACTGGCATTTACCCAGGTGATGGCCGATCAGATTCAACTACCGATGATCGTTGACGATAGCTTTGTTAACTTTGATCGTCAGCGAACAGCGCGAGCGGTTAAACTGTTGACCGAAATGGGTAATGGTCAAGTCTTGTATTTAACAGCCAACGCTGATAATTTAGCGTTCGTTGCGGCAGATCAAACTTTGAATCTAACGAATTTGGCGGTAAAATAAGGGGAACGTAAAGGGGGGCGCTATTATGGCGGAAGAAAAACAATTAATGACGTTTGCAGTTGGCGAACAGATGAACTTAATGGCACTATTGAAAAGTGTCACGGTTCGGGTTGCTAAGAACGGCAAACAGTACTTAGACCTGACGTTTGAAGACCGGTCTGGTGAAATCACCGGTAAGTTTTGGGACGCAAGTGACGACGACGTCAAACGCTACCAAGCGGGGCGGGTGGTCCGGTTAACCGGTAAGCGAGAAACTTATCAAGGCTCACCACAGGTTAAATTTAAGTTTGCGACTGGCCAACGCCGATGAGCAGAGTGACCCAGCTGAGTTCGTGGTCCACGCACCGTTAAAAGCGGCCGATATGGAAGAAGAAATCAACCAAGTGATTTTTGAAATTACCGATCAGGTTTGGAACAGAATTGTTCGGTTGTTATTATCAAAACACCGGGAGGCCTTCTTTACTTACCCAGCAGCCAAGCGTAATCACCATGCGTTCGAAGGTGGCTTGGCCTATCACACGATTTCGATTTTACGGCTGGCGCACAACGTTGTTGCCCAGTATCCAAACATTAACGCACCGTTGCTGTATGCTGGCGCGATCCTTCACGATTTAGGTAAGGTAATCGAACTATCAGGACCAGTTTCGACAACGTATACCGTTGAAGGTAATTTACTGGGGCATATTAGCATTGTTGATGGTGAAATCGTCTCAGCCTGCAACGAACTGAAATTTGATTTAAATAGCGAACCAGTCGTGTTATTGCGGCATATGATCTTAGCCCATCATGGATTACTGGAATACGGGTCACCTGTTCGACCACGGTTATTGGAGGCGGAGGTCTTGCATCAACTGGACGAATTAGATGCATCAATTATGATGCTGACGGATGCCACTGAAAAAACGGCACCGGGCGAGTTTGGTGAACGACTCTTTGCGATGGATGGCCGGTCGTTTTACCGACCGAAAGAAAATGAATAGTAAAACGCAGCTCGAAGGGTGATCGAGCTGCGTTTTTTGCTGTCGTTTGTGTCCAGCGTAAGCATGTTTAGATCTATAGTGGGAGAATGCCGCGGGAGGCTCCGGCGCTATGCGGA